>NZ_JBFBDO010000065.1:0-47769 GCF_040683335.1 Kitasatospora sp. NPDC093806 | reverse complement strand
CATATCTGGCGTTGACTTTTGGCACGCTGTTGAGTTCTCAAGGAACGGACGCTTCCTTCAGGCGGCTTTCACACCGGCCCTCCGGGCGCTTCGTTTGTTTCTCCAGCTTATCAGACGTTTTCCGTGCCGTTTCCGGCGCTTCATTCGCCCGACCTGCTGGCGTCTTCTTGCGACTGGGAGACAGTACTCCCAATCCGTGCCCCACAACAAATTCACTGCGCCGCCGCCGTGACGGCCGCCGGCGACGAGCCGCCGGGTACCAACAGCTGCGGTGTCCCGCTGCCGTCCGCCGGGACGCTCCAGACGTCGCTGCCCTTCCCCTCCTTCGCCGGCAGCGCGTAACCGATGGTCCGGCCGTCGAGCCAGGCCGCCTGGTCGTCCACGCTGCGCGACTCGGCCAGCGGGTGCTCGCGCAGCCCGTCCAGCTCCAGGACGTGAAGGCGCCAGGGCGCAGCCGGGTCGGCGGAGACCTTCTTCTTGAAGGCGATCCGGGTGCCGTCCGGCGAGAGCGAGGGGCACTCCACGTTCTCCCGCAGGGTGCGGGCGGACCATGCCTTGAGGTCGCCCTCGACGAGGTGGGTCCGGCCGCCGGTCGAGACGGTGGCGTAGAACCGGTTGTCGTCGGCGGCGAAGCCGACGCCCCAGTAGTTGACGTCGGCGGCGTAGTAGCGGGTGCCGTCGACGGTCAGCGGGATGGACTCGATCGACTTGACCAGGTAGCCGGTGCGCAGGTCGAGGATCGACGTCCGGGTGGAGAAGGTGCCCTGCGCGTAGGAGTCCCCGACCGCGAAGGTGGTCCAGGAGAGCAGGTACCCGGAGGCCGACACCCGGGCCCGGTTCGGGATCCCGGGGACCGTCACCGTCTGGAGCTCGGTGAACTTCCGGTCGTAGACCACCGCCTGGGTGCGGGCCGGGGTGCCGGGCAGCGCGCGCAGGCAGAGGGCGCGGTCGCCGGCGGCGTAGAAGCGGACGCAGGACGGGCCGTCCGGTGTGCCCGGGCTGCGGGCGACCCGGCCGGTGGCGGTGTCCCGGTAGTAGAGCCCGGGCTCGTCCAGGGTGAACGTGCTCGCCGCGGCGACGAGGCGCGGGCCGCCGTCGCGCTGCCGCGCGTGCAGCACGTAGCCCAGCGAGCCGCCCAGCAGCACCAGGGCGGCGGCGATCATGATCAACGAGCGCGCCTTCACGAGCTGGTCCCCTCCTTGTCGTCCATCTCCGTCTCCTTCGCCGGCAGGACCCGCCAGGCGGCGAGGAGTGCGGCGGCCAGCGCGAGGGCGGCCAGCGCCAGGGCCGGGCGCGAACCCCACCACGTCCAGGCCGCACCGAAGCCGGCCGCGCCGACCAGCCGGGCCAGGGCCTGGCCGGTCTGCAGGACGGCGAGTCCGCTCGCTCGGCCGTCGACCGGCAGGGCGGGCCCGGCGAGCGCCATCAGCACGCCGTCGGTGGAGGCGTAGAAGACGGCCAGGAGCAGCAGGACGAGTGCGGCGGTCGGCCACTGCGGCGGGGCGAGCAGGGTGAGGTAGGCCGCGAGCAGCGCCCCGTGCCCGCAGAGGAAGGGGGTGCGCCGCCCGATCCGGTCCGCGATCCGGCCCAGCGGCACGGCCAGCAGCAGGTAGCCGGCCGCGGCGCCGAGCGGCAGCAGCGGGAAGTACAGGGGTTGCAGGTCCAGGCCGCGCTGGAGCAGCAGGTAGAGGAAGGAGTCGCCGATCGTCGCGGCTCCCAGCAGTGCGGCGGCCGTGACGACCCGCCGGAACGCCGGGTCGCCGAGGACCTTCCTCCTCTTCCGCTGCCCGATCGGCTTCGGTCCGATCGGGCTTCGAACGTCGGCCGGGACGCCCGCCGGCACGCCCGCCGGGACGAAGAGGACCAGCACCAGCACGCCGAGCAGTCCGATGGCGAAGCTCACCACGAACACCGCGTCGTACGCGTCCACCGTCGCCCACAGCACCGCGAACGCGACCAGCGGTCCGAGCAGTGCCCCCGTGGTGTCCATCGCCCGGTGCACGCCGAAGGCCCGGCCGAGCTCCCCCGGCGGGGCGCTGAGCGAGATCAGCGCGTCGCGCGGGGCGGTCCGTACGCCCTTGCCGAGCCGGTCGGCGGCCAGCGCGGCGGCGATCCCTCCGGCCGCGCCGCCGGCCAGCAGCAGCCCGAGCCGCGAGAGCGCCGACAGCAGGTAGCCGGCCCCGGCGACCGTGCGGTGCCGGCCGCCGCCGCGGTCGGCGAGCGTGCCGCCGAGCAGCCGGACCAACGCGGTGGCGCCGTTGAACAGGCCGTCGAGGAAGCCGAATTGGAGTGGCGAGAGGCCGAGCCCCAGCACCAGGTAGAGCGGCAGCACGGCGGTGACCATCTCCGAGGAGACGTCGGTGACCAGGCTGACCGCGCCGAGCGCGATGACCGTGCCGGGGACGCGCCGCCCCGCCCCGGGGGGCGGGGCGGCGCGTCCGGTCGGCGGCCGGTGGTGGCCAGGTACATCATCAGTGGCAGCTGTACTTCGGGCTGCTGTCCTTGACCTGGCCGTCCGTTCCGACGTAGCTCCAGCCGTAGCCGGTGTCGGTGAAGTCCAGCTTCAGCACGCCGTATTCACCGCTGATCCGCTTCTGGCTGTTCGGCTGGACCTGCTCGATCGGGTAGGGCTCGGCGCCGCCCATCCCGCCGACGATCTCGACGATCCCGTCCGCCGTCGCCTTGCCGTCCGGGTCCTGCGGGGCGAACCGCTCGTAGTGGTGGTCGTGCCCGTTCAGCACCAGGTCGGCCTTGGCCCCGTAGAGGATCTTCCAAACCGGCCGGGAGACCGGGTCGTTGCCGTGCCCGCCCGAGGAGTACAGCGGGTGGTGCCAGTAGGCGGCGACGCACTTCTTGGCGTTGGCCGCCAGGTCGGCCTTCAGCCAGTCGATCTGGGCGCTCTGGTCGAAGGCGTTGGAGTCCAGCGCGACGAAGTGCCAGTTGCCCTCGTCGAAGCTGTACCAGCTCTTGCCCTGCGGGTAGGCGATGCTGCCGAAGTACGACTTGTAGCCGGCCAGCGATCCGGCCGGGTCGTAGGTCTCGTGGTTGCCCGGGACCGGGTGGGTCTTGGCCTTGAACGCGCCCCAGCTCTTGTCGTAGTAGTTCTTGAAGTCCGACAACCGGGCGTCGTCGTACTGGTTGTCGCCCATCGTCAGGTAGAACTTCGGGTTGATCTGCTGGGCCAGCGCGGCGGTCTTCGGGTGGGCGCAGCCGCTGTCCGAGGCGGTGCACTGGGCGGCGATGTCACCCGCCGCGACCACGGTGAACGCCCCGCCCGGCGTGGTGGCGGTGGGAGTGGGGGTGGGACCGGTCGGCGTCGGGCCGGTGGGCGTGGGGCCGGTCGGCGTCGGTGTCGGCGTGCCGTCCGGCACCCCGAACACCTGCATCTCGAACAGCGAGTAGCCGTACGAAGTCCCGCGCGCCGTCCCGTACATCCGGACGTAGCGGCCCTTGGCGGTCAGCGCCGGCCAGTCGTCGGTGCCGCCGTTCCCGGCCTTCTCCTCCGCCGCCGTCGTCCAGACGACCCCGTCGGCCGACACCTCCAGCCGGTACGCCTTCGCGTAGGCGGCCTCCCAACTCAGCTTCACCCGGGAGATGGTGGCGTTCCCCCCGAGGTCGACCCGCAGCCACTGCGGGTCCTTCCCCTCCTCGCTCGCCCACCGCGTGGACGTGCTCCCGTCGAACGCCTTCCCCGCCGCGTACGACGATCCCTCGGTGGAGGAGGCCGTCGCGGCCTTCCCCTGCGAGATCAGCGGATCGGCCGCCGCCCCCGCGGGGCCGGACCAACCGAGTAACAGGCCGCCGAGCAACGCGAGCACGGCGGCGAGGATTCCGACACGAACAGGCCTTGCCGAGACACTCAGACGCATCCCTGGACTCCATGACCTTGAGAGACGGCGAGAGCTGGACACCGGTCCACACCACACGAGCTCACCGGGAAAGCGGCGACCGCGTCACCGCGGCGGCCGGGTCAGAGCTCTCACTGAGCGCGTCACGCCCCACCGGAAGCGGGCGCCGCGCCAAGCCGCCGAGCCACAGCGTAGTAGAAAGTAAAGTTACCTTCCAATAGTTGGGCGCCCCTGACTTCGACTCACCGCCCGCGCCGGGCCGCCGCGTTCGACGCGTCCGGGCGAACCGGCCGGCGACCGGTTTCCGCCAGGTGGATTGTCCGGAACGAGCCTTCAGGCGCCATCACCGAGCCCATACTGTGTGCATGCGGATCGCTACGGATCGTGTTCTCGGTCCGGGGTGGGACCGGTCCGCTCGCCATGCCCCGGCGCGCTCCCGCGCGCCCCTCACCCCGGCCTTCGCGCGTGCCGTACCCGGTTGCCTGCCCAGCCGACGAGAAAGGCGTGGAACGCCCGTGACTCCTCCCGATCGTGCCCAGACCCAGCCCGCCACCGCTCTGACCAGGGACCTGAACGCCGCCGTCGTGGTTCCCGACCCGGCCACGGACGCGGAGGCCGCGTTCGCCGCCCGTGGTCTGGTCGCCGCCCTGCCCGCCGACTTCACCGTCGAGAAGGAGGGTGGCGGCCCGGTGCCGGCCTGGTCGCTGGCGCCGTTCCAGTTCCTCACCGGCGAGGCTCCGGACACCGTCAACCCGAGCCTGTGGCGCAACGCCGTGCTGAACATGAACGCGGGTCTGTTCGAGGTCGTCGAGAACGCCGTCTACCAGGTCCGGGGCCTGGACCTGTCCAACATCACCTTCCTGGAGGACCCCACCGGCGCCTCCCGGGAGATCGTCGTCGTGGACCCCCTCATCAGCGAGGAGACCGCCGCCGCCGCACTCGCGCTCTACCGCGAGCACCGGGGCGACGACCGGGTCATCTGCGCGGTGATCTTCACCCACTCCCACGTCGACCACTACGGCGGCGTCCTGGGCCTGTGGGACGACCGGACCCTGCCCGAAGGCGTCGCGATCATCGCCCCCGACGGCTTCCTGGAGCACGCCGTCAGCGAGAACGTCTACGCGGGCAACGCCATGCAGCGCCGCGCCCAGTTCATGTACGGCTCCCTGCTGGAGCGCTCCGCGCAGGGACAGGTGGACGCCGGCCTCGGCAAGGCCAACTCCCTGGGCACCTCGGGACTGCTCGCCCCGACCGTCACCATCACCTCCGACACCGCCGACACCGCCGAGCGCAACGTCGTCCACACCTTCGGACCGGTGAACATCGAGTTCCAGCTCACCCCCGGCACCGAGGCCCCGGCCGAACTCAACTTCTACCTCCCCGACATCCGCTCCCTGTGCATGGCCGAGAACGCCACCCCCACCCTCCACAACCTCTACAGCCTGCGCGGCGCCCAGGTCCGTGACGCCAAGGCCTGGTCGGAGTTCCTGATCCAGTCCGCCGACTGGTACGCCGACCGCTCCGACTCCCTCTTCGCCTCCCACTTCTGGCCCCGCTGGAACAGCGAGGAGGACCCGCAGACGATCCGTTCGTTCCTGACCTCGCAGGCCGACCTCTACCGCTACCTGCACGACCAGTCGCTGCGCCTGGCCAACCACGGCCGGACCATGACGGAGATCGGCGAGGAGCTCGACAGCGCCGTGCCGGAGTCGCTGGCCGGGCAGTGGTTCAACCGCGGCTACTACGGCACCGTCAACCACGACTCCAAGGCCGTCTACCAGCGCTACCTCGGCTGGTACGACGGCAACGCCGCGCACCTGCACACCCTGCCCCCGGAGGAGGCCGGCGCCCGGTACGTCGAGGCCTTCGGCGGCGCGGACAAGGTCGTGGACATCGCCCGGACGACCTTCGAGAACGCCAAGAGCGCGCAGGACTACCGGTTCGCCGCCGAGCTTCTCACCCACGTGGTCTTCGCCGACCCCACGGACACCGGCGCCCGCGGCCTCCAGGCCGACGTCCTCGAACAGCTCGGCTACCAGGCCGAGAGCGGTCCCTGGCGCAACTTCTACCTCGCCGCCGCCAACGAACTGCGCGTACGCCCGGCCGACAGCCCCGTCACCCTGCCCTCGCCGCAGATCATCACCCCGCCGGTGCTGGCCGCGATGCCGCTGGAGATGCTCTTCGACTACCTCGGCATCCGCCTCAACGGACCGAACGCCGCCGCACAGCCCCTGACCATCGGCCTCACCGTCTCCGACGGGATCCCGGGCGACCCCACCAGCTACACCCTGCGCGTGCGCAACGGCGTCCTCGTCCAGTACCCGGGCACCCTCGAAGCCGCCACCACCGACGCCGTCTACGGCATCACCCGTGACGGCCTCAACCGGCTCGCCATCGCCGCCGCCACCCCCGAGCAGCTGCTCGCCGACGGCTCCCTGACCGTCACCAGCGGCACCATCGACCCGCTCAACCGGTTCGACGCCCTCCTCGATACCTTCGAGTACTGGTTCGGCCTCACCACCCCCTGACCGCCGCGGCGTGCGGACCTCCGCACGGGGCCGGTCCGGTCGGGCTGATCAGCCCGGCCGGACCGGCCCCACCTCGGCCGGCGGCCGGCCGCCGCCGACTGGCGCGCGCGAAGCCCATGGTGCGGGGCGATCAGGTCGCGGTACGGGGTGAACGAGGCTCCGGGGGTGCGGGGTTGGGTTTCGGTGCCGGTACCCCCGCGGGGGGATGACACCGGGCCGATCCCTCCCTATGGTCCAGACCTATGTTGACGAGACCCAGACTGACCAGGCCCATGGCGACGAGGCCCACAGCACCAAGACCCGGACCGGCCGGTCCGCTCAGGACCCTCGGTGCCGCGCTCGCGCTGGCCCTCGCCGGGACGACCGCCGGCGTCGGCGCGGCCGAAGCGGTCCCGGCGCCGTCGCCCCAGCGCCTGGTGTGGACGGACTGCCCGGCCGACCCGTCCGGCGCACCGGTGGACCCGCGGCTGCGCTGCACCACCCTGAAGGTGCCGCTGGACTACCGGGCGCCCCGCGGGCGGACCATCGAGATCGCGGTGTCCCGGCTCCCCACCGCCAAGCCGGGCCTGCGGCGCGGGATCCTGGTGCACAACGGCGGCGGCCCGGGGATCGCCAGCCTGCACCTGCCCAGCGCCCAGGAGGCCGGCTACCCGCGGGAGGTGCTGGACCGGTACGACCTGGTGAGCTTCGACCCGCGCGGCGTCGGCCGCAGCACGCCGGTCAGCTGCGGCCGGACGGCCGCCGAGGTGCCCTACGAACTGGTCTTCCCGTACCCGGCGCCGGACGGCTCGATCGCCCCCAACGTGCGCTTCGCCCGCGACCTGGCGCGCGACTGCCTGGCCCGCAACGGCGACTGGATCCGTCACCTCACCACCGCCGACACGGCGCGCGACCTGGACCGCGTCCGGGCCGCGCTCGGCGAGCCGAAGATCTCCTACCGCGCCGCGTCCTACGGCACCTACCTGGGCGTCGTCTACGCCGAGCTGTTCCCGGGGCGGACGGACCGCTTCGTGCTGGACGGCAACGTCAGCCCGAACGTCACCTGGCAGGACCGGCTCGCCACCTGGGACCACGCCGGCGAGCTGCGCTTCGAGGACTTCGCCGCCTGGGCGGCCGAGCGCGACGCCACCCTGCGGTTCGGCGCCACCCCGGCGGCCGTCCGCGCCAACTACCTGGCCCTGGCGGCGAAGCTGGACCGGGCACCGGTGAACCACCCGGTGGCCGGGCCGGTCGACGGGAACCTGTGGCGCACGCTCTACCGGCTGGACTCGTACCACACCGCGCTGTTCCAGGAGATCGCCGACTGGTGGCGCTTCCTCGCCGACGACGGCGCCGGTCCGGTCCCGTACTGGTGGCTGACCAAGGGCACGCCGGGCATCCCGGACGACAACGACGTGGCCGCGCTGACGGCGGTGCTCTGCGGCGACACCCCGGCACCGCGCGACCTCGGCCGCTACCAGCGCAACGTCACCGAGAGCCGGCAGCGCAACCCGATCGTGGCCGGCATGGGCGCCAACATCTGGCCCTGCGCGTTCTGGCCGGCCCCGGTGGAGCCCGCCGTCCGGATCACCGACCGGGGCCCCGCCAACATCCTGCTGCTGCAGACCGCGCGGGACCCGGCCACCCCGCTGGTGGGCGCGCTGGCCATGCGGGCGACGCTCGGCGACCGGGCCCGGATGGTCACGGTGGACGGCGGCAACCACGGCGCCTACGACCGCTCGGTACCGTCCTGCGCGGTCACCGCCGCCGACCGCTTCCTGAGCACCGGCGCGCTGCCGCCCCACGACCTCGCCTGCGCCCCGGACGCGGCCGCGGACGCGCCGACCTCGGCCGCCCCGCCCTCCGGCCGCAGCGGACGGTGACCGGCTCGGGGGCGCGACACCGGGGATGCGACGCCGGGGATGCGACGCCGGGGATGCGACGCCGGGTCAGGTGATCGTCGGAGGTCCGTCCCTGCCCGCCACTCTCAACGTATAACCGACCGGGGGGCTTGCGGCAAGGCCCCCGGTTACGGCGCAGAATCCTTGGCCGAGGCCACGACCTGCGGAAATGAGGGCACGACGTGCGGGTGTTGTTGTCGGCGTACCAGGTGTACCGGGGACGCGGTGACGTCGGAGGAGCGGTGGGAACGGCCGGTGCGGTGCGCCGGGGCTCGGCCGCCTCGGAGGTGTCGCGATGACCGGGCAGTACGTGCGCGACCTCCGAGAGGTCGACCGGACGCAGGTCGCGACCGTCGGCGGCAAGGCCGCGCACCTCGGCGAGCTGTCCCGGATCGAGGGCGCCCTCGTGCCGGACGGCTTCTGCGTGACGACGGACGCCTTCCGGCGGATCATGGCGGTGGCGGCACCGTCGATCGACGATCGGCTCGATCGGCTGTCCCGCCTGAGCCCGGACGACCGGCCGGCGATCAGCGCGCTCAGCGCGGAGATCCGTCGGACCGTCGAGGGGATCGCCGTCCCGGACGATCTCGCGGCGGCGGTCACGGACGCGCTCGCCCGCCTCGGCGGGCGGGCCGCATGCGCCGTCCGGTCCAGCGCGACGGCGGAGGACCTGCCGACGGCCTCCTTCGCCGGCCAGCAGGACACCTACCTCAACGTCGTCGGGCCGGCGGCGGTCCTCCGGCACGTCAGCCGGTGCTGGGCCTCGCTGTTCACCGAGCGGGCCGTGGCCTACCGCCAGCGCAACGGCATCGACCACCGCACGGTCCGGATGGCCGTGGTGGTGCAGCGGATGGTCGTCCCTGACGCGGCCGGCGTCCTGTTCACGGCCGACCCCGTCACCGGCGACCGGCAGGTCGCCACCGTGGACGCCGGCTTCGGCCTCGGCGAAGCCCTGGTCTCCGGCCTGGTGAACCCGGACGTCTTCAAGGTGCGCGACGGCGAGGTGATCGCCCGGACGATCGCCACCAAGCCGCGCGCCCTTCAGGCCCGGCCGGCCGGCGGTACGCGGGAGGTGGCGGTCGACCCGCGACGGCAGGAGCAGCCGGCGCTGACCGACGCCCAGGTGGTGCGGCTGGTGCGGCTCGGGCACCGGATCGCGGCGCACCTCGGCCGCCCGCAGGACATCGAATGGTGCCTGATCGACGACGACTTCCGGATCGTTCAGAGCCGGCCGATCACCACGCTGTTCCCCGTCCCCCGGGCCGACGACCGGGAGAACCACGTCTACGTCTCCGTCGGCCATCAGCAGATGATGACCGACCCCATGAAGCCCCTGGGCCTGTCCATGTGGCAGCTGACCGCGATGGCGCCGATGCACGAGGCCGGCGGGAGGCTGTTCGTCGACGTCACCGCGCGCCTGAGCTCGCCCGCGAGCCGGGCCGGCCTGCTGGACCTCGTGGGGCGAGGCGATCCGCTGGTCCGGGACGCGCTGGAGACCGTCCTCGACCGCGGCGACTTCATCCCGTCGCTCCCGGACGCGGGTCCGGCAGGGCCCGCGAGGCCGTCGGCCGCCGGCGCCTCCACTCCGGTCGAGGCCGATCCGGCCATCGTCGGCGAGCTGATCGCGCGCAGCCGGGCGTCGCTCGCCGCCCTGCAGCGCGACATCCGGACGAAGAGCGGGGCGGCGCTGTTCGACTTCCTGCTGGACGCCTTCGAGGAGCACAAGCGGCTCCTCGGCGACCCGCTGAACATGCGGGCGATCATGGCGGGGATGGAGGCCACCTGGTGGCTCAACGACTCGCTCCAGGAGTGGCTGGGCGAGAAGAACGCGGCCGACACGCTCACGCTGTCCGCCCCCGGCAACGTCACGTCGGAGATGGGATTGGCACTCCTCGACGTCGCCGACGTGATCCGCCCGCACCCGGCGGTGGTGGCGTTCCTGCAGGACGTCCGGCACGAGGGCTTCCCTGACCACGGCTTCCTCGACGAGTTGGCGAAGCTCCCGGGCGGAACCGAGGCGCGCGACGCCATCGAGGCCTACCTCGACCGGTACGGCATGCGCTGCGTCGGCGAGATCGACATCACCAGGCCGCGCTGGCGCGAGCGCCCCGGCACGCTGGTGCCCCTCCTCCTCGACAACATCGGGCTCTTCACGCCGGGCGCGGCCGAGCGGCGCTTCGAGCAGGGGCGGCAGGAGGCGCAGCGGAAGGAACGGGAGGTGCTGTCGCGCCTGCGGACCCTGCCGGACGGCGAGCGGAAGGCCGACGAGACCAAACGGATGATCGACCAGGTCCGGGCCTTCATCGGGTACCGGGAGTACCCGAAGTACAACATCGTCAGCCGCTACTTCGTCTACAAGCAGTCCCTGCTGAAGGAGGCCGAGCGTCTCGTGCGGGCCGGCGTCCTCCGCGCGCCGGAGGACGCCTTCTACCTCACGTTCCAGGAGTTCCACGACGCCGTGCGCACCGAGCAGGTGGACAGCCGGCTCATCCGGGCGCGCAAGGAGGCGCACCGCTCGTACGAGTCGCTCACCCCGCCCCGGGTGCTCACCTCGGACGGCGAGGCCGTCTCCGGCACCTACCGACGCGACGACGTCCCCACCGGCGCCCTGGTCGGCCTACCGGTCTCCGCCGGCACCGTCGAGGGAAGGGCCCGCGTCATCCTCGACATGGCACGGGCCGACCTCGAACCGGGCGACATCCTGGTCACGACCCACACGGACCCCAGCTGGTCCCCGCTCTTCGTCGCCGTCGCCGGCCTGGTCGCGGAGGTGGGCGGCTCGATGACCCACGGCGCCGTGATCGCACGGGAGTACGGCCTACCGGCCGTGGTGGGCGTGGCCCAGGCCACCCACCTGATCCGCGAAGGCCAGCGCATCCGCGTCCACGGCACCGCCGGCTACATCGAGCTCCTCCCCTGACCGACCCCGTCGAGGGGGCCCGCCCGTGGCGGGCGGGCCCGGGGTCACAGGGGGGTGAGGACGTCCTGGTGGGCCTGGTCGAGGACGAGGCCGTTGTCCCAGCGGACTCGGACGGTCAGGCGGGTGCCCTGGTTCTGGTGCGCGGTCCACAGTGGTTCGAGTTCGGCGATCCGGCCTTCCAGCCGGGTCCGGCTGGCCTCGGGCATGGTGTGCCCGTAGTCGTCGAGCAGGGCCTTGAGCCGGGGGTACTCGCGGACCTCCTCGCTCTGCGGGACCTCCCCGTCCACCCGCTCGACGGTGCCCTCGATCCCGGCCGCGAGGGAGAGGAACCCGACGACCGTTCCGGGTTCGCCGGTGACCGCCTCGCCGATCGCGAGGTCCTCGGCCAGCCTGACGCGTCGGCCTTCCTTCAGGGACATCCGTTCCGTGCCTCTCCGTCGATCGGTGCCGCGGGCGTGATCGGCCGGCGGTCCCGGTCATTATCCGCCGGACGGTTCGGGGGCTGCCCGGCGGGAACCGGATACGGCGTCACGGGAGTCGTTGGTCTTCATGGGAACCACGGACCGCACCGCACCTCCGTCGGCACCGGCGCGTCGAAGCCGCCGGGTCGCGCTCCTCCTTCCGGTGGTGGTCGGCGTCCCGGCCGTCGCCGCCGTCGCCGCCTTCGCCGCACGTGGGCCGCTGCACGACCGGCGCGGCGGGTGGCAGGTGTGGGTCGGCACGGTCAACGGCGTGGTCTTCCTGACCCTGGCCGCACTGCCGGTGGCCGCGCTGGCGGTGTGGGGTCTGGCCCGTCGCCGGCGGCTCGCGGGCGCGGCGCCGGCGTGGGCGTGGCGCAGGTCGCTGGCGGAGGTCGGCATGGTCTACGGCACGGTGCCGTGGGTCTGGATGATCATGCTGCCCGGCGCCGGGGCCGGTGTCGTACCCCGCCGGGTGAGCCTGCTGCCGCTGCGGGACCTGGCCGCGATCCTGGCGGAGGGCAGTCCGGTGACGGCGACGGTTCAGATCGTCGGCAACCTGCTGGTGTTCGCGGCACTGGGGTACCTCGCGCCGGTGCGGTTCGCGCACCTGGCGTCGGTCCCGCGGGTCCTGGCGCTCGCGGCGGGCTGCTCGGTCCTGGTCGAGACCGCGCAGTACGTGCTGTGGCTCGACCGGGTGTCCTCGGTGGACGACGTGCTGCTCAACACCGCCGGCGCCGGGCTGGCGGCACTCGCGTCGCGCCGCCGGTGGCGGGCGGCGGCCGACGGACCGTCGGAGCGCCCCCGACCCCGGCCCCGGCCCCGCGTCAGCGCCTCGCAGCGGACGTGATGCGAGCGGCGGCCTGCGGAGCTTGTCGAAACGATCGACTCGCCATGTGCATGCAGTTAGAGTGCAGCGACGTCAGCAGTCCATCCGGGGGGAGCGGGATTCGATGACCATCGCGCGCAGGTCGGTCCTCAAGGGCTCGTCGGTCGCCGGTGCCGCACTGGTGGCGGGCGTCGCGCCCGCGCCGAGCGCCGAGGCCGCACCGGACGCGGAGCCGAACACCGGCCCGCTGTTCCAAGCCACACCGCACCGGCTCGGTGCGCCCAGCGTCAGCGGGCTGCACCTGCAGTTCGGCACCGACGCCTCGTCCGAGATGGTCGTCTCCTGGATCACCCCGCAGACCGTGCGCCGTCCGCACGTCCGGATCGGCTCACCGGACGGCGGCCTCGGGCGGGTGGTGGAGGCCGAGACCCGCACCTACCGGGACTCGCTCTCCAAGGACGAGGTGTACGTCCACCACGCCCGGCTGACCGGACTCCGCCCGGCCACCACCTACCTCTACGCGGCCGGCCACGACGGAGCCAACCCCGAGATGGGGTCGTTCACCACCGCCCCGCGCGGCCGGGTCCCCTTCACCTTCACCAGCTTCGGCGACCAGGCCGCCCCCAACCTCCGGCGCGAGGTCAAGTTCCCCGACGGCGTCCCCGGACCGCTCGGCAAGTACCCGGTGTTCACCAGCAGCCAGGTCGGCACCGCGCACTCCGCCGACATCGTGGCGGCCGTCGAACGGGTCGGCCCGCTGTTCAACCTCGTCAACGGCGACCTCTGCTACGCCTCCTACAGCGGCCGGCACGGTCAGAGCCGCACCGCGACGTGGGCGGACTGGTTCATCAACAACAGCCGCTCGACCCGGCTGCGCCCCTGGATGCCCTGCGTCGGCAACCACGAGAACGAGGGCGGCAACGGCCCGCTCGGCGCCCTCGGCTACCAGACCTACTTCACCCTGCCCGACTCCGCGGCCTCCCTCGACGAGGAGACCCGGGGCATGTGGTACGCCTTCACCGCCGGTTCGGTGCGCGTCATCAGCCTCGCGAACGACGACGTGGCGATCCAGAACAGCGGCGACACCTACCTGCGCGGCTACTCCGGCGGAGCCCAGCGGCGCTGGCTCGAACGGGAGTTGAGGGCCGCCCGGGACAGCCAGGCGATCGACTGGATCGTGGTCTGCATGCACCACCCGATGATCTCCAGCTCCAAGCACGGCAGCGGCAGCGACCTCGGGATCCGGGAGGCCTGGGGCCCGCTGTTCGACTCCTACGGGGTCGACCTGGTGCTCAGCGGCCACGAGCACTACTACGAGCGTTCCCATCCCGTCCGCGGCACCCTGCCCAACGACACCCGCACCCCGGTGCCGACCGGCACCAACAAGGACCTGGCCGACACCGGCCGGGGCACCGTCCACATGATCATCGGCGCCGGCGGCAACGCCGCGACCACCCAGGACGACCTGTTCGAGCAGCCTCTGGGCCGGGTGGCCATCGGGTTGGAGGACCCGAAGCCGGGGATGCCGTACCGGGAGTCGATCTGGCTCACCGAGGACGCCCCGTGGGCCGCCTTCCAGGACCGCGAGCACACCCACGGCTTCGCCGCCTTCGAGGTCGACCCCGGCGACCGCCGGGGTGGACGCACGCGCATGCGGGTCACCTACTACACCTTCGACGGGCCGCACGGCGACCTCACCCCGGTGGACACCTTCACCCTGGAACGCCCCCGCTCCGACGCCCGGGACTGACTCCGGTACCGTCCGGAGTTCATGGAGCGGGTCAGTTGTGGACGGGCCAGCTGTGGACGGATCGGCGATGGCAGGTGTGGCTTGATGGACGCGACGGGGTCGACGGGGCCGGCGGAAGCCCGGATCGACGACGCGGGCAACGTCCTGGTCGCACCCTCGACGTTGCGATCCCATGACCTGGTCCGGGACTTCTTCGGATCCACCGTCACCCCGGAGGAACTCGTCTCCGGTTCGGTGGACCTCGCGCGGAAGACCGTCTACCTGTGCGGTGATGTGTCGGGGATCAGCGGCCGCGAACTGCGTGCGGCGGCCCAGGTGTTCGTGATCCGCGAACTGTCGCACGGTCACCACGAGAGGGTCGACGAGGCCGACGGACCCTGGACCCTCGTGAACCTCGGCCGGGTTCCCACCCGTGTCCACGGCGCCGGCGTGTACTACCGCCGCTTCTTCGACCCCGCCGCCGATCATTTCGGACGGATCCGCGCGGAGCACGCGTTCCAGTCGTTGACGGAGTCCACCAAGCCCGGAACGGCCCACCGCAGCGGAATCTACCTCACGCCCGTCACGCGAAGCGGCGACGAACTGCATTTCCGCCTGCTCCGGTGCTCCACGAATCTCTCGGGCCCGACCGAGGGATTCCGCCCGACCGACCACGGCATCGTCGAGGAGCTGAACCGCGAGGCCGCCGCCCTCTTCCGGAACCAGGCACCGCTGAATCACGTGCTCGCCCAGATCTACCACAACACCGCCGCCACGGCCGAGCGCAAGCAGTCCAAAGCCAGGATCTCGGCCCATGCCGACAAGACCAAGGACATGCCCGTCAACGGCATCATGGCCTTCTGCACCTTCTATGACGGGCTCGACAATCTGCATCCCCTGGGCGAAGACGAATTCGACTACGGCCTGCGGGGTGCCAGCGGGCTGACCAGACTTCACTTCCGACTCAAGGAGCCGACCGAAGAAGGCTTCGGGTCCGCACTCCCCCCGCAGTTCACCCTGTCCCTGCACCCCGGCTCCGTGTTCTTCATGCCGCTGTCCACGAATCGCCTCTACACCCACGAGATCCGGCCCTCGGCCTTGGACGCCGACTCGCTCCCGACCCGCCTGGGCTACGTGGTCCGCTGTTCGAGCGCCGAAGCCGTTCACAAGGACGGCGAAACGTTCCTCAAAACGGCCGCCGGAGACCCGGTGAAGCTGGGGCCGCCCACGCCGGCCGGCATGGACGAACTGCGCAGGCTGTACGCCGAGGAGAACCGGACCTCCGCCTTCGTCGACTACGGCGACGAGCTCCTCTTCAGCATGAACTCGGGAGACTACCTTGCCCCTCGGATCTAGCTTCTCGGACGAGATCCTCTACTGCGCCCTGCCGACCGAGGAGAACCTCTTCGCGGAACTGTCCGCCTCGGCCCGGCTGGAAGACGTCGGAAAGGGCCGCCGGGGCGCGGTGCTCACCAGGGCCGACGAGGCGAACGGCGTGCCTCTCGTCCGGACCACCACTCGCTACGGCAGCCCGGCCCAGCGATTCCGCGATGTGCACAATCGCCTGGCGCAGCGCATTCAAGAACTCGCGGCGATTCCGGTCGGCTTCAACAACGCCCTCATCGAGAACTACACGAACGCGTACACCACCATGGGCGGCCATTCCGACCAAGCCCTCGACCTGGCCGAGGATTCGTTCATCGCCGCCTTCTCCTGCTACCGGAACCCCCAGGCGAATCCGCCGAGAAAGCTGGTCTTCGAATCGAAGGAGCCCGGCGACGAGAAGTTCGAGATCCCCCTCGCCCACAACAGCGTCGTCGCATTCTCCCTCGCCTCAAACCGGCGACTCAGGCACAAGATCATACTCGAAAATCCCGGCCAGGCCGCGGACAACCAATGGCTCGGGATCACTTTCCGAACGTCGAAAACCTTCCTTCGATTCCACGACGGCCACGCGTACCTCCCACAGGGCACGCGGCTCGTTTCGGCCGACGAGGAGCAGCAAGGCGAATTCTTCCGACTGCGCCGCCGCGAGAACACCGAAACGGACTTCATCTACCCCCCGCTGACCTACACCATCAGCGCGAGCGACCTGCTGCCGCCAGTCTGAGCCCCAGGGGCCTTGGGAGCGCCGGGTCAGCCGAGCTGGCCGGTCGGACGCACGGTGATGTGGTTGATGTCCACGCCCACGGGCTGGTTGACGGCGAAGACGATCGTGCCCGCGATCTGCTCGGGAGTCATCGTCGGCGAGGCGTCAGGGGTGCCGCCGCGCTCGCTCCAGAACGGGGTGTCCACCACCCCGGGGGCGACGACGGTCACGCCGATCCCGTCCTTGCCGACCAGCAGCCGGGTGTTCTCGGCCAGCGCGTGCGCGGCCCACTTGGTGACCGAGTACAGGTTGCCGGGCGTGTGGCGCACCCCGGCGACCGAACCGATGATCACGATCCGGCCCTTGGACTCCCGGAGGTGCGGCAGGGTCTCCCTCACCAGCAGGGCCGGGCCCAGGACGTTGGTGAGGACCATGGCGCGCATGTCCTCGGGGGCGTGGCTCTCCAGGTTGCCGGGCAGTGAGAAGCCGGCGTTGGCGATGACGTTGTCCAGCCGCCCCCACGCGTCCACCACGCGGCGCACGGCGGCCGCGACCTCGTGCTCGTCGCCGGCGTCGCCGGTGATCGTCAGCAGCCGCTCACCGGCTCCGGCCGAAGCGGCGAAGGCGGCCAGCTTGTCCGCGTCACGTCCGGTGACGGCCACCCGGTGGCCCTCCTTGAGCAGGGCACGGGCGGTGGCGGCCCCGATTCCGGTCGAGCCACCGGTGATCAGCGTGACGGGTTCCATGGGACGACCTCCTGAGCGATGTGGTCCTCGGGGGCTCCCACCGCGTCCTGGCTGCCCGCGAACGCGAGCCGACGCGTCAAGTCGACGAACTCCCGGCGTCGGCCCCCCGAAACGCCTGCACTATACCCAGCGATCTTCCCACCCAGCCGCTCCCCCAGCGCCGACCGGCCACGACTTGGTCCCGAGGGCGTCCTCGGGACCGGGTCGGCCTCGTTCCCGGGGCGCAGCGTCAGGCCGCGCCGGCCGGGAAGATCCCGGTCAGCAGGCGCTGGAAGGTGCGTCGGTCCTGCTCTCCCAGGTCGTCCAGCCCGCTGAGGGTGGTCAGCAGTTCGGCGCGGATCTCCTGGACGGTCCGCTCGCCCTCCTCGGTCAGGGTGACCCGCTTGATCCGCCGGTCCGCCGGGTCGGCCTCGCGGCGGACCAGGCCGCGCGCCTCCAGCCGGTCGATGATGCCGGTGACGTTGGAGGCGTCGCAGGCGAGCAGGTCGGCGAGGCTCCGCATGGGCATCGGACGGCGGAGCAGGCTCAGCATCTTGCCCTGCATCAGGGTGAGGCCGCGCGCCGCCGCCGCGGTGGCGAAGTTGCGGTAGTACGCGGCCGCCGTCTGGGCCAGCTGGTCCATCAGCTCGACGGACGTGGGCGCGGCAGGCGGGGTGATGCTGGTCATGGATCGAGTGTAGGCGGTATTGGTTGACATCCTCAACCATTGTGACTACCGTCTGAGCCATTACTTGAGGTCCTCAACCATCGAGGTCCTCAATTCCTCTGGAGCACCACTATGACCGCCGCCCTCTTCGTCGTCACCGGCGCCACGCACTGGACCCTCGCCGACGGCACCACCCACCCGACCGGTTACTGGGCCGAGGAGCTCGCCGAGCCGCACCGCGTCTTCCGCGAGGCCGGCTACGAGATCACCATCGCCACCCCCGGCGGTGTCGCGGCCACCGTCGACCAGGGCAGCCTGGGCGCCGAGGTCAACGGCGGCCGGGAGCGGGCCGACGCCATCGCCGGGTACCTCGACTCCATCCGGGCCTCGCTCACCGCCCCCGCCCGGCTGGAGGACATCGACCCGGACGCCTACGACCTGGTCTTCTACCCCGGCGGCCACGGTCCGATGGAGGACCTCGCGGTCGACGAGGCCTCCGGCCGGATCCTCACCCGCACCCTCGACGCGGGCAGGCCGCTCGGCGTGCTCTGCCACGCACCGGCCGCGCTGCTCGCCGCGCGCCGCGCGGACGGCAGCTGGCCGTTCGCCGGCTACCGCATGACCGCGTTCACCAACACGGAGGAAGCCGCGGTCGGCCTCGCCGCCGGCGCCGCGTGGCTGGTCCAGGACCGTCTGGTCGAGCTGGGCGCCGACTTCACCGAGGCCGCCCCGTTCACCCCGCACACCGTCGTCGACCGCAACCTGTACACCGGGCAGAATCCGGCCTCCTCCGCGGCGCTCGCGCACCGCCTGGTCGAGGCCCTCGCCACCGACGCCGGCACCGTCGTGAAGCGGCTGCGCGCCACGTTCCGGTCCGGCCGCACCAAGCCGCCGGCCTGGCGCCTCGGCCAGTTGCAGGCCCTGCGCTCACTGCTGACCGAGCAGTCCGACGCGTTGCTGGCCGCGCTCAACGCCGACCTGGGCAAAGGCGCCGCCGAGGCGTACCGCACCGAGGTGGCCTTCACCGTCAACGAGCTCGACCACACGGTGGAGCACCTGGAGGAGTGGCTGCGCCCGAAGCCCGCCGCCGTGCCCGACGCCTTCCTGCCCGCCGCGGCCCGGGTCGTCCGCGACCCGCTCGGCGTGGTGCTGATCATCGCCCCGTGGAACTACCCGCTCCAGCTGGCGCTCGCACCGCTGGTGGGTGCCCTCGCGGCCGGCAACACCGCCGTGGTCAAGCCCAGCGAGCTGGCCCCGGCGACCTCGGCGGCCATCGCCCGGCTGCTGCCCCGCTACCTCGACCCGCAGGCCGTCGCCGTCGTCGAGGGCGCCGTCCCGGAGACCACGGCCCTGCTGGAGCAGCGCTTCGACCACATCTTCTACACCGGCAACGGCGCGGTCGGGCGGATCGTCATGGCCGCCGCCGCCAAGCACCTCACCCCCGTCACCCTCGAACTCGGCGGCAAGAGCCCCGTCGTGGTCGAGCCCGGCGTCGACCTGGCCGTGAGCGCCCGACGGATTGCCCGGGGCAAGTTCCTCAACGCCGGCCAGACCTGCGTCGCCCCCGACTACGTCCTGGCCGTCGGCGACACCGCCACCACACTCGAGGCCGAACTGGCCGCCGCCGTCCACGCGGCCTACGGCGACGACCCGGCGCTCGCCCCCGAGTACGGCCGGATCGTCAACGAGCGCCACTTCGACCGGCTCACCGCGCTGCTCGCCGACGGACGCGTCGTCACCGGCGGCGGCCACGACCGCGCCGCCCGCTACCTCGCGCCCACCGTGCTCGCCGACGTCCCGCCCGAGGCCGCCGTCATGCGGGAGGAGATCTTCGGGCCGATCCTGCCGATCGTCACCGTGCCCGACCTCGACGCGGCGATCGCCTTCATCAACGAGCGCGACAAGCCGCTGGCGCTGTACGCCTTCACCGACTCCGAGCACACCAAGCGGCGACTGGCGGAGGAAACCTCCTCCGGAGCGCTCGTCTTCGGCCTCCCCGTGTCGCACCTGGCGGTCCCCGAGCTGCCGTTCGGCGGCGTCGGCGAGAGCGGCATGGGCCGCTACCACGGCGAGTACTCCATCGACACGTTCAGCCACAGCAAGGCGATCCTCGACAAGCCGCTCGCCTGAGACCGCGGCGGCGTCCTGAACCACCCCCACCAACCCTCACCCTCCCGAGAGGCAACACACCATGAGCATGTCCGGCCGCCCCGCGCCCGAGCACGGACCGTCCCCGGTCGACCACCGCGCGAACGTCGCCACCGAGACCGCCCGGTTCGTCGAGACGGTCAAGGGCGCCGACCTGACGACCCCGGTGCCCGGCTGCCCGGGCTGGACGCTGACCGACCTGGTCAAGCACGCCGGCAGCGTGCAGCGCTGGTTCTCGGTCCTGCTGCGCGGGCGCGTCCAGGAGCCCCCGCGCAGCCGCGACGTCGACCTGCGGCTGCCGGCACAGGAGGACGGCTGGGCCGACTGGCTGGCCGACAGCGCCACCGAGGCGGCGGGCGCGTTCGCGGCCACCGGCCCGGACACCCCGATGTGGGCGTGGGGCGCCGACCAGCACGCCAGGTTCTGGGAGCGCCGGATGCTGTTCGAGACCCTGCTCCACCGGGTCGACGCCGAGATGGCGCTGGGCATCCGGCCCGGGATCGACCGCGCGCTCGCGGTCGACGGCGTCGATGAGTTCCTGGTGAACCTGCCCTTCGCCGCCTTCTTCGCCCCCAAGGTGGCCGACCTCCGCGGGGACGGCGAGACCATCCGGTTCCGGACCACCGACGGGTCCACCGACAGGGACGGCGACGGGGACGGCGACTGGCTGATCCGACTGCGGCCCGACGGCTTCGGACTCGACCCGGCCCGCGAGGGAGCGGACGCCGCCGACGCGACCGTCCGGGGAACCGCAGCCGATCTGCTGCTGCTCGTGTACGGCCGCCTGCCCCTCGGCTCGGAGGCGTTCGAGCACACGGGAGACCGGGAACTGCTGGCGCGCTGGTTCGCCGGCTCCGCGTTCTGAGCCCCCGTCCGACCGCCCCCGCTCCCTCGGCCGCCCCTCGACGAAACGCCGGAGGACGGGCGGCTCTGGCGCTCGGAGGCTGCCGGTCACTCGGGACGGTGGGGTCGGATCCCGGAGTGGCTTCCTGCGGGAGCGCCGCTCCGGACGCTCGCCCGGTAGGCGGCCAGTTCCTCGGCGGTCGGCGGGTCGGCGCCCGGGCGGGTGCAGGTGAAGGCGGACACCATGGACGCCTCGTCCAGCAGTTCGCCGAGGGTGCCGGTGTCGATCCCGTACAGGCGGTTCGCGTTGTCCGGGCCGAACAGGTCACGGCGGTGCAGCGCGTCGAGCAGGCCGGCCATGAACGCGTCGCCCGCGCCCACGGTGTCGGCGACCACGACCCTCCGGGCCCGCCGCTCCACCGTCCCCGCGCGGCAGACCCCGACGGCGCCGGCCGCACCTCGGGTGACCACCACCAGCGACGGGCCCAGCGCCAGCCACTCCCGGGCGGCGTCGACGACGTCCTGCCCGGGCCGCAGCCACGCGAGGTCCTCGTCGCTGGCCTTGACCACGTCGGCCGAGGCGACCAGCGACTCGATCCGGGTGCGCGCCTGCTCGGGGTCGCCCATCAGCGACGGGCGACAGTTGGGGTCGTACGAGACGGTCCGGCTGCCGCGGGCCCGTTCGACCAGGCGGCGGACGGTGCTCGCGCCGGGCTCCAGCGTGGCCGCGATCGAGCCGGTGTGCAGGCAGGCGCTCCCCGCGAGCAGCCCGTCCGGCTCCAGGTCCGGGAGCTGCCAGGTGACGGCGAACTCGTAGGTCGCGGAGCCCGACTCACCGGTGTGGGCGATCGCGGTGCTGGTGGGGTGCTTGTCCACGGCCCCCGGCGCGAGGGCGACGCCGCTGCCGGCCAGATGGCGGGCGAGCCGGGTGCCATGGGCGTCGGGACCGAGGCGCGTGACCAGCGCGACGTCGTGGCCCAGGCGGCCGAGGCCGACCGCGACGTTGGCCGGGCTGCCGCCCGGGTGCGCGGTGGTTTCGCCCTGGCCGGACCGCACCAGGTCCATGATGGCTTCGCCGACGACTGTGATCACGTTCGGTCCTCCTCGGGTCGGGCGGTCTGGGTCCGGCGGGACTTCGGGCGAGCCTCAGTCGAGCTTTCGGCGCAGCGCCACGGCCATCGCGGGCGCGGCGGGAAGGCGCGGGACCAGGGTGGCCTGCACGGCGTGGTAGGCGTCCGGCTTGCCGGGCCAGACGGTCGTGGCGGGGGAGTTCTGCGGGTTCAGCTCGTGGTGCCAGCTGCCGCGGGCGCGGTCGAGGAACGCCCCCTCGGTGTACTGCCACCAGGTGCGGTACCAGCGCTCGTACTCGGCCTTGCCGGTGACCCGGTGCAGGACGGCGGCGGCGGCGATCGCCTCGGCGGCGACCCAGTGCATGCGGGCGCGGACGGCCGGAGCGCCGTCCCAGCCCACCGTGTAGACGAAGCCCGGCGAGCCGTCCGCGTGCCAGCCGTCCCGGAGGCCGGCGGCGAACAGCGCCTCGGCGTCGTCGAGCAGCCAGCCGGGCGGGTCGGGCAGGCTCGCGCGCAGCCCGAGCATCAGCCGCGCCCACTCGAACCAGTGGCCGACGGTGGCGCCGTACGGACGGAACGGGTCGTCGGGCCGCTCCCGGTTGTAGTCGTACTGCGGGGTCCACTCGGTGTCGAAGTGCTCGATCAGGCGCCAGTCGGCGGCGCGGGCGTGGACGTGGACGATGCGCCGGGCGATCCTCAGCGCCCGCCGGTGCCAGATCGGGTCGCCGGTGACGTCGCCGGCCGCGAGGAACGCCTCGACGGCGTGCATGTTGCTGTTGGCGCCGCGGTAGGGCTCGCACGCCTCCCAGGGCAGGTCCCAGGACTCGACCAGCAGGCCCTGCTCCTCGTCCCAGAAGCGGCGCTCGATCACGTCGAGCGCCTCGCTCAGCAGTTCCCGGGCGCCGGGGCGTCCGGCGGCGGTGGCGCCGGCGGCGGCCAGCACCACGAAGGCGTGGTCGTAGGCGGACTTCTCGGCGGTGAGCGGGGTGCCGTCGCGGTCCACGCCGGTGTACCAGCCGCCGTGCTCGCGGTCGCGCAGCAACCCGGTCAGGGCGGCGAGGCCGTGGTCGACGAGCGCCGCCGCGTCCGGGTCCCCGAGCAGGTGGGCGAGGGCGAAGACATGGGTCATCCGGCTGGTGATCCAGGTGTGGACGGCTCCGTCCGGCTGCACGGCTCCGTGTTCGTCGAGCCACCCGAAGCCGCCTTCGGACAGCCTGGCACCGCGGGCGAAGCCCAGCAGCCGGTCCTGCTCGGCCACCAGCCATGCCTCGTCGCCCGGCAGGGGGGTGCTCTCGGCCTGGGGGGACATCGTTCTCCTCGGTGGCGGGGACTCGCTGTAGACAACGTTGTCAGAAAGCTGAGTGCGTAGCATCACCCGCCGTTCCGCGACCTGTCAACAACGCGACGGGGCCGCTCGCGTCGGCCACCGGGAGGCCGGAGCCCGACGCGGGCGACCCCGAGGGTCAGAGCGGCAGTTCGCCCGATCCGCGCGGGACCAGGCGGGTGGGGATCTCCAGGCACTGGACCTGGGCCCGCTCGCCGCGCAGGCGCCGGAAGAGGAGTTCGGCGGCCATCCGGCCCATCAGCGCGGGGTCCTGGGCGACCACGGTGACCGGCACGGGCAGCATGTCGGCGAGTTCGAAGTCGTCGAAGCCGACCAGGGCCGGCCTCTCGGGTCGGGTGGCCAGACTGCGGAGCACGGCGACCGTGGTCCGGTTGTTGCCGCACATCAGCGCGGTCACCGGCTCCGGCCCGGACAGCATGCGGTCGAGGGCGAGGTGGATTCCCACCGGCTCGGGCCTGCCCATGGCGACCCAGGGCTCGGCGATCTCGTAGCCTTCGTGTGCCATTGCCTGCCGGTAGCCGGCGAGGCGTTCGGCGGCGGTGAAGATCGCGGGGTTGTCGCCGAGGTAGCCGATCCGCCGGTGGCCCTGCCGGATCAGGTGGCCGACCCCGTCCGCGACGCCTCGGCGGTTGGCGGTCAGGACGGTGTCCACGGTGAGGCCGGTCACCGGGCGGTCGACGCCGACCACGGCGGTGCCCGCGGCCAGTTCGGGGGCGAGGAATCCGTGGTCGGCCGCGGTCGGCACGACGATCAGGCCGTCCACCCGGCGGGCGCAGAAGTCGAGGGCCAGCTCCCGTTCGCGGGCCGGGTCCTCGGCGGAGGAGCCGGTGAGCAGCAGTGACCCGTGGGAGCGGGCCACGTCCTCGACCGCCCGGCTGAGCTGCGAGTAGAACGGGTCGGCGAGGTCCTCCAGGATCAGCCCGACACTGCCGGTACGGCTGCCCTGGCGGAGCAGCCGGGCGCCGTCGTTGCGGCGGAAGCCCAGTTCCTCGATCGCGCCGCGAACCCGGGCAGTGGTGGCCTCGCTCACGCCGGACTCACCGTTGACGACGCGCGACACCGTCTTGAGCCCCACACCCGCGGCAGCGGCCACGTCCTTCATTGTCGGCCGTGCGGGGATGTCGGGTCCTCGCTGCTCCGCCTTGTCCGGCAACACTTCAACCGCCCCTTCTGGCGCCTTGCCCGTTCTGTGATCCTACTGACTGCGCCGACACGTAGATAACGTTGTCAACACGGCCCCGCATCATCTGGGGTCATGGCAGGCCGGGTTCGCCGGCGCCGCGCCGGCCTGACTGCCAGTCCTTCGCCAGCGTCAAAGAGCCCGATGAGCTGCTGATCTACCCGTTCGGCGGGCTGCTGCCACTGCATGAGAGGCGGGATCACTAGGCGCCATCGCAGGGGGGTGGTTGTCAACCGACCCCTTGACATGAGGTTCCGTGCGTGAGTTCAATCCCTCAACGCCGACAACGTTATCAAGCCAAGGTGTTCGGCCGGCCCGGGTCGGCGGCGGCGCGGTGAGGTGTCCGGCGCCGAACCGGGAGGCCGGCCCGTTCGGGGCTCACGGTGCCATCGGTCCCGCGAGATGGGCCGGCCTCCCGCGGGGAGCCGGTCCCCGCGGAACGACGCAAGGAGGAACGGTGTCAAAGCCACTGCCGGAAGCGCGCGATGCGGTCGAACAGTCCGGCCGCGTGCAGGCGTTGCAGGGGGCCGATTTCACGGCCTGCCCGGGTGAGGTGGTCTCGCGCGACGACTCCCGCACGACCGGGGGTCACGCCGAGAGCCCTGCCGCACCACTCGGCGGGACGCCATCGTCGGGCAGGTAGCCGCGCAACCACTTCTCGGTGTGGGCGGCATGAGCGGCGGCCGCCGTGGCCGCGGCGACCGGGTCCCGGTTGGCGATGGCTTCGGCGATCACGCGGTGGTCGTCGTCGCTGGTGCGCTTGATCAGGGCGCCTTCGGGGAGGTCGTAGACCTGGTAGTCGTGACTGCGGGGGCGGAAGACCTCGAGCATGGCCTCGATGGCGGGGTTGCCGCCGGCCTTGGCGATCTCGGCGTGAAACCGCCGGTTGGGGGCGAAGGTCTCGGCCGGGTCGTTGGTGGCCTCCATCTCCTCGATGCAGTCGTAGAGAGTCCGGATGCCCGATTCGGTCATCCGGGCGGCAGCCTGGGCGGCGGCGTGCGACTCCAGGACGCGCCGGATCTCGTACAACTCCAGCAGGCCGGTCAGCGGCAGCAGGTCGACGGTGAGCGAGAGGCTCCCGATGATGTCCTCCGACCGCAGCCGGGAGACGTACGTCCCGGAACCGTGGCGCGGCTCGACGACGCGCAGGGCGGCGAGCATGCGGATCGCCTCGCGCAGTGACCCGCGGGAGACGTCGAGCTCGTCACAGAGCTCGGGTTCGGGCGGCATGCGCTGCCCGGCGACCAGCCGCCCAGTGGCGATCATGTGCCGAAGGCCGCGGAGGGCCCGGTCGACTGCGGACACTGTGCTGCCCCTTCCGGTGGAGTGCCCTCACCCTACCGAGCCAGCTGACCTCGCTATCTCTCTAGAGGTCGACGAAGTCATCAGATGACATGACTTACAGCGACCTCCTTCCTCTGTGTCACTTTCGATGAATCCCCAAGGTAGTAGGGAGAAATAAGCTCCCAGCTCTTGCCGCCCCCAGGACCGCATGTGACCATTCCCCGCAAGTCATCGGATGACTCTTGGACGATGATCGATGATTTCGAAATGGAGGCCCCTCGTGAACCGCGCGCCGCGCCCTCTGCTCCTCCCCGACGGACGTCCTGCCGCGCAGGCATGGACTCTGGACCCGGCGATGAAGCACCTCAACCACGGATCCTTCGGGGCCGTCCCGCTGGCGGCTCAGCAGGAACAGCAGCGGCTCCGCGCCGAGATGGACCGGGCGCCGGTGGTGTGGTTCCCGGCGCTGCCGGGGCGGGTGGCCGGGGCGCGGGCGGCCATCGCCGACTTCCTCCGGGTCGACGTGCGCAACCTGGCGCTGGTCCCCAACGCCAGCGGCGGGGCCAGCGTCGTCTACGGCAGCCTCCCGGCGCGGCGCGGCGGCGAAGTCGTGGTGACCGACCATGGTTACGGCGCGGTGACCATGGGCGCCGAGCGGCTGGCGCGCCGCTGGGGCGGCAGCGTCCGCACCGCTCGCGTGCCGCTGGACGCCACCGCGGCGCAGGCCGCCGAGGCGGTGCTGGCGCAGCTCACCGACCGGACCGGGCTGATCGTCCTGGACCACATCACCTCCCCCACCGCGCGCTGGATGCCGGTGCAGGAGGTCGGTGCGGCTGCCAGGGAGCGCGGCATCCCACTGCTGATCGACGGGGCGCACGTGCCCGGGCTGGCCGAAGACCCCCTGGCCGGGCTGGAGTTCGACGTCTGGATCGGCAACCTGCACAAGTTCGGATGCGCCCCGCGAGGCGCCGCCGCGCTGGTCGCCGGCAGCGGACTGCGCGACGAGCTCTACCCGTTGATCGATTCCTGGGCCGCCCGGGAGCCGTTCCCGCAGCGTTTCGACAACCAGGGCACCCTCGACGTCACCGGCTACCTGGCGGCACCCGCCGCACTGGACTTCATCCGGCAGACCTGGGGCTGGGAGACCGCTCGCGGGTATCTGCGCGAGCTGGCCGACTACGCCGAGGAGACCATCGGAGCGGCGATGGCACAGCTCACCGGCGAGCGCGCCGCCGTCGACGTCGGGATGCCGGTGAACGCCCTGCGGCTGGTGCGGCTCCCCGCAGGGCTGGCGGACACCCGTGAGGACGCCGACGCCCTGCGCGACCGGGTCGCGGCCGAGTTCGGCGTCGAGGCGGCGTTCACCAGCTTCGACGGCATCGGCTACTTCCGGCTGTCGACCCACGTGTACAACACGCCCGCCGATTTCGAGTACTTCGCGGAGCGCTGTGTCCCGGCGCTCGGCGACTGGGCTCTCAAGGCCCGATCAGCACGCTAGCGAGTCCCTCTCGCGAAACTCCCCCCGGATGCGTCCGGCGCATCGACCCCCACGAAAGAAGACGGCGATGAGAACCAGAAACACGGCAGTCGGCCTCGCGGTGGCCACGGCATTGGCACTGAGCGCCTGCGCCGGCGGCGGCGGCGCAGCGGGCGGCAAGAACGGGAAGGTGCACATCTCGATGGTCGAAAGCCTGACCAACCCGAGCCGCACCGCCGTGCTCAAGGGGCTGATCGGCCAGTTCGAGGCGCGGAACCCGACGATCAAGGTCGACCTGATCTCGCCGCCGACCGATCAGGCGGACCAGAAAATCCAGCAGATGCTGCAGTCCGGCACCGGCATCGACGCCCTCGAAGTCCGTGACACCACCGTCGGCACGTTCGCCACCAACGGCTGGCTGTACGACATGGGGCCGGAGCTGAAGGGCTGGAGCGGCTGGGCCGACCTGACGGAGAACGCCACGAGGTACTCCAAGGACTCCAAGGGCCGTACCTTCTACATCCCTTACGGTTTCTACGGCCTGACCCTCTACTACCGCACCGACCTGACGGCCAAGGCCGGCTTCGGCGCGCCGCCCGCAAGCTGGGACGACCTGCTCGCCCAGGCCTCGGCCGTCCAGAATCCGGACCTGCGCCAGTACGGCTACGCGTTCCGGGGCGGCAAGGGCGGCAGCAACCACGCGGTGGCGGCGATCGAGGCGTACGTGGCCGACAAGATCGACCGGGACAACGCCTACAGGCTGACCGACGGGCGCACCATCTTCGCGGCGCCCGAGGCGCTGGACGCCATGAACACCTATCTCAAGCTGTTCCAGCAGGCCTCACCGTCTTCCTCGGTCGCCTGGGGCTTCCCGGAGATGGTGCAGGGCTTCACCAACGGCTCCACCGCCTTCCTGCTCCAGGACCCGGAGGTGATCGCCACCGTGAAACAGTCGAAGGCGATCAACACCGACCAGTGGAACACGGCTCCCCTGCTGACCGGCCCCGGCGGGAAGGCCTGCCAGCCGGTCGGGAGCGCGGGCTGGGGAACGGCGTCGAGCAGCAAGCACAAGGACGAGACCGCCAAGCTCATCGAGTTCCTCGCCGAGGGCGACGCTTCCGCCACGTTCACCAAGGAGAACGGCCTGGTGCCGGTCGTCAAGAGCGCGGCCGCCGACCCCTTCTACAAGACCGGGCCCTGGGCCAGCTACCTGGCGATGAACCAGAGCCCGGACAAGTACCTCACCGTCATCCAGCCGCGCTCGGTGGCCTGGTGGTCGGAGTGGAGCCAGAAGGCCGACGCCGACCTCCAGCGGGTGCTGCTCGGCAAGGTCGGCGCCAAGGACCTGCTCGCCGACTGGGACGCGTACTGGACCGCGAAGTGGAAGAACCAGCCGAGCCAGTAGCAGCCCGAATCACATCAGGAAGGCGGGAAATGACACTGTCACCCCCCGAGCACACGGAGCGCCCCGCCAACACGGGGGGCGCTCCGCGCGCCACACGCACCGCCCCCGGCGGCCACACCTCGCGCAAGCGGGTGTTCAACGTCCGCCGTGGACTCACCATCGCAGGCTTCCTCGCGCCGGCCGTACTGGCCGTCACGACCTTCGTCTACTACCCGATGATCACCGGCAGCCAGATGGCCTTCCGGCACTGGAACCTCAACGACCTGACCGACACCTCGTGGATCGGTCTGGACAACTTCCGGGACATCTTCGCCGACCCTGCATGGGGCACCGTGCTGAGCAACACGGTCTTCTGGGTCGTCGCCTCGATCGTGCCGCAGTTCCTGATCGGCTTCGCGATCGCGCTGTGGCTCAGACGCCGGTTCCGCCTGCGCGGGCTGTACCAGGCGCTCATCTTCTTCCCGTGGGCGATCTCCGGCTTCCTGATCGGCATCCTGTTCCGCTGGATGTTCAACGGCGAGTTCGGTGTCGTCAACGACCTGCTGCAGAAGGCGGGCCTGATCGACCAGCCGATCCCGTGGCTGGCCGACCCGGAGACGGCGATGACCGCCGTGGTCGTCGCCAACGTCTGGTACGGCGTCACGTTCTTCGCGATCATGATCCTGGCCGCGCTGCAGTCCGTGCCGGACGAGCTCTACGAGGCGGCGGCCCTCGACGGGGCCGGCCGGGTCCGCACGCTGTTCAACGTCACCATCCCCTCGATCCGCGGGACGCTCAGCCTCACCGTGCTGCTCCGCGTCATCTGGATCTTCAACTTCCCGGACCTGATCTTCGGCATGACCGGCGGCGGGCCCGCGAACCAGACCCACATCGTGACGACGTGGATGATCTCCATCGCCCAGCAGGGCAACTACGGCGAGGCCTCCGCGCTCGGCCTCATCGTGATGGCGACGCTGTTCGCCTTCTCGCTCTTCTACCTCACGGCCACGCGCGAGCGGAAAGGATCCACCTCATGATCAACAAGCCCTCCGCCGCCGGCCGCGCCGCCCGCTTCGCCTTCCTGGGAACCTGGCTGGTGATCACGCTGTTCCCGCTCTACTGGATCGTCGTGACCTCCCTGAAGAGCCCCGGGGCGATCTTCAGCTTCCCGATCTCCTACTGGCCGGACCACATCTCGTTCGAGAACTACACCGGCCTGTTCTCCCAGGCCAAGTTCGGCACGTACCTGGTCAACAGCCTGATCTGCGCCGCCGCCGCCAGCGCGACGGCCACCGGCATCGCGATACTCTCGGCCTACGTGCTGGCCCGCTTCGAGTTCCGCGGCAAGGGCGCGACGATGATGGCAGCCCTGGTCACGCAGATGATCCCGTCCTTCATCGCGCTCGGCCCGCTCTACCTGCTGATGACCGACCTCGGCCTGGTCGACAACCGTCTCGGGCTCACCCTGGTCTACACAGCGATCTGCATTCCCTTCTGCACCGTGATGCTCCGCGGCTTCTTCGAGAACGTCCCGGACGCCCTGGAGGAGGCGGCCATGATCGACGGCTGCTCGCGGTTCGGGGCGCTGTTCCGGGTCCTGCTCCCGGTGATGCGGCCAGGCATCGTCGCCGCGTTCATCTTCAACTTCGTGAACTGCTGGAACGAGCTGTTCCTGTCCGTCACCTTGATGAACAGCGATGCCAAGAAGACCGTCCCCACCGGGCTGAACGACTTCATCTCCAGCTTCAACATCGACTGGGGTTCGATGTCCGCCGCTGCCGTGCTGACGATCGCGCCGACCATGGTGCTGTTCGCGTTCGCGAGCCGGTACATCGTCCAGGGGCTCACTTCGGGAGCGGTCAAGGGTTGACGGGCCCGCCCTGCGGGTGCCGGAGATCGTCGCCGCAGCGCAGTCGCTCTCTCCACCGACACCGGCTCCGACGGCAACCAGGTCACGGGGCGCGTGCTGACGGCAGCCGGGTGTACGGGTCCTGCCCGGGTGGTCGTCCGGAGCGACCGGAGTCCCCGTCCACCGTGCTTCCACAGCCCGGTCAGGCGATGCCCATCCGCGTCACCTCTCCCCAAGGACCGCCACAAGGCCTACCTCGCATGCGGGGCCCGATGGGCCACGATGAGCCGGCGATACCAGGCGTATGAGGCCCTGGGGGTTCGGCGTTGGGTCTCGAAGTCGACGTGGACGAGGCCGAAGCGTTGGTGGTAGCCCTCGGCCCATTCGAAGTTGTCGAGGAGGGACCAGGTGTAGTAGCCGCGGACGTCGATGCCCTGGGTGGTGGCGGTGGCGAGGGCGTCGAGGTGGGTGGCGAGGTAGGTGATGCGGGCGGGGTCGTCGAGGGGTTCGGGGGTGGAGCAGCCGTTCTCGGTGATGGTGAGGGGTGGGAGGGCGGTGCCGTAGGTGTCGCGGAGGTGGAGGAGGAGGGTGGTGAGGGCTTCGGGGACGACGGGCCAGCCGAAGGTGGTGTGGGGGACGTCGGGGATGTCGACGAGGTCGAAGGGGAGGGCGGGGTCGGTGGGGGCGGCGACGCGGGTGGGGTTGTAGAAGTTGACGCCGAGGCCGTCGAGGCCGGGGGTGTGGATGAGGTCGAGGTCGCCGGGGTGGACGGCGCCGTAGATGTCGTCGGGGACGCCGAGGGGGGTGAGGTCGGGGTAGCGGCCGAGGAGGACGGGGTCGGTGAAGAGGCGGTTGTGGAGGGTGTCGTAGGCGTGGGCGGCGGCGAGGTCGGCGGGGGTGGGGGTGGCCGGGTGGACGGGGGTGAGGTTGTTGGAGAGCAGGACGTCCAGGCCGCGGTCGTGGAGGAGGGTGGCGGCCAGGCCGTGGGCGAGGAGTTGGTGGTGGGCGGCCGGGAGGGCCTCGAACATCAGGGCGCGGCCGGGGGCATGGATGCCGAGGGCGTAGCCGAAGACGGTGTGGACGAAGGGCTCGTTGAGGGTGATCCAGGCGGGGACGCGGTCGCCGAGGCGGTCGGCGGCGAGGGCGGCGTAGTCGGCGAAGCGGTGGGCGGTGTCGCGGTTCAGCCAGCCGCCGCGGTCTTCGAGGGCCTGCGGGAGGTCCCAGTGGAAGAGGGTGGGGAGGGGGGTGATGCCGGCGGCGAGCAGGGCGTCGACCAGGCGGTCGTAGAAGGCGAGGCCGGCGGGGTTGGCGGGGCCCGTGCCGGTGGGCTGGACGCGGGGCCAGGCGAGGGAGAAGCGGTAGCCGTCGAGGCCGAGGTCCTTCATCAGGGCGATGTCCTCGGGCCAGCGGTGGTAGTGGTCGCAGGCCACGGCGCCGGTGTGGCCGTCGCGGACGGCGCCGGGGCGGGCGCAGAAGGTGTCCCAGACGGAGGGGCCGCGGCCGTCCTCGTCGACGGCGCCCTCGATCTGGTAGGCGGCGGTGGCGACACCCCAGCGGAACCCCGCCGGCAGGTCGAAGCGGTCCGGCATGGCAGCCCCTTGAGGAGAGTGCGGGAGGAGAAGTGCGGGAGGAGAAGTGGGAGACGAGAATGTGAGGAGTGCTCATGTTAGTGGGGGCGGGTCGAAACGTCAGCGGAAGAGCGGGGGTCGGTGGCCTCATCGAATCCTCAGCTTCGCTGCGGAAGACTCGGCTGTCGTGGCGCGCGGCCCTGCCCCCCGGGGGTCGCGCGCCGGTTCCGTCCCGAGGGTCCCGAGGAGCGGATCCCCTGCCCCGTCGAGAGAGCCGCAGATGTCCGCACATCGAGCCGACGCCGTCCTGCCCGCCGCCTTCCAGCCGCTCACCGGCGACGATCCGGCCGCGGTCGGCGGGTACCGGCTGTTCGCGCGGCTGGGAGCGGGCGGCATGGGGCGGGTCTACCTCTCGTACACCCGGGGCGGTCGGCCGGTGGCCCTCAAGGTGGTCCGGCCCGAGCTGGCGGAGGACCCCGACTTCCGGCAGCGCTTCGCCGGGGAGGTCGCCAACGCGCGCCTGATCCACGGGCTCTACACCGCCCAGGTGGTCGACGCCGGCGTGGACGACGCCCTGCCCTGGCTCGCCACCGCCTACGTCCCCGGCCCCTCGCTGCACCAAGTGGTCAACCACGGCGGGCCGTTGGCCGAACCGACCGTCCTGCTGCTGGTGGCCGGGATCGCCGAAGCGCTCCAGGCGATCCACGCCGCCGGCGTCGTACACCGGGACCTCAAGCCCGCCAACGTCCTGATCGCCGCCGACGGCCCGCGCGTGATCGACTTCGGCATCGCCCGGGCCGCCGACGCCCTCGCCCTCACCGGCACCGGACTGCGCATCGGCTCCCCCGGCTTCATGGCCCCGGAACAGGCCCAGGGCCGGGCGGCTACGCCCGCCAGCGACGTCTTCGCGCTCGGCGCCCTGGCCGCGTACGCCGCAGGCGGCACCCCGGTGTTCGGGGACGGTCCGGCCGCCAGCGCCCTGTACCGGGTGATCCACGACGAGGCCGACCTCGGCACCGTGCCCGCCTCGCTGCGCGCCCTGATCGAGCGGTGCCTCGCCAAGCGGCCCGAGGACCGTCCGACCGCCGCCCAGGTGCTCGAAGCCGTGCACGCCCACCCGGCCCTCGTCGGGGACCTCCGCTTCGCCGAGGGCTGGCTGCCCGCGCGGGTGAGCGCCGAGATCGCGCAGCGCAGCGACCTGCCGCGGGCGCCGTCCGAGGCGCAGACGGCGCTTCTCCCAGCTGCGGTGGTGCCGACGCCCGGCGAGACGCGGTTGGACTTCTGGGCGCCGACCGCCGAGGCGCCTGGTGCGCGTGACGACCACGAGGACCGCACCGACCGCGACAGGCGTGCGGGGCACCGGGGTTCGCGCCGGCGGACCGCCGTGATCGCCGCCGTCGCGCTCGTCCTCGGCGCGGTCGGCACCTTCCTCGTCCTCCGGCACACCTCGGGCCAGGCCGTCCCGATCGACGCCGACGACCCGGCGACGATCGCGGCCGCGACCGAACCGGACGCCCCCTCCGCCGCCGTCCCGCCGCCGACCGGCGCTCCCGTCTACACCTCCGTCTCCTCCGGCACCACCCTCCTCTCCCCCGACCACAACTACGCGTTCGACCTCCGGCAGGGCCGGGTCGTGCCGGAGGAGACGGCGTCCTGGTTCGTCGCCCGGACGTCGAGCGAGTTCCTCGTCACCGAGGGCAGCGACGCGTACGTCGGCGCGGACGACCGGCTGGGGACCGGCGAGTGCCTCAAGGGCCTGGGCAGCCGGCCCGCCAGCCGGCTCGACTTCGCCTCCCTCCGCGGCCGCGCCTTCTGCGTCCGCGGGAGCGACGAGGGCGAACTGGCCGTCGTCCGGCTGCTGTCGGCGGCCTCGGGCAACGGACCGGTCAAGGTCTCGGTCGACTACTACCGCCGGACGGGTGGCTGACGGGACGCCTGAACAGCAACCCTGGCCGTTCAGGACTTCCGGCGGACCGGGACGCGCAGGACGAAGCGGGCGCCGCCGCGGGCGCTGGCGGTGACGGTGAGCGAGCCGCCGTGCGCGTGGGCCACCCAGGCGGCGATGGACAGGCCGAGGCCGCTCGATCCGGAGCCACTGCGGAAGCGTTCGAAGAGCGAACGGACCCGGTCCGGCGGGATGCCGGGCCCGGCGTCGTCGACGGCGACCGTGCCGTCCGCGGTCACGGTGACCTCGATGTCGGCGGGTTCGCCGGGGGCGTGGCCGTGGGCGAGCGCGTTGTCGAGCAGGTTGCCGACGGCCCGGCGCAGCAGCACGGCGTCGGCGAGCACCACCACCGGCTCGGTCCGGACGGTCACCCGGTGGCCCAGGGCGGAGGCCGGAGCAGCGGCGGGGACGTCGGAAGCGGCGGCCTCGACGAGTTGGTCGAGGCGGAGCGGTTCGAGGTCGAGTTCGACCACCCCGGCCATCAGCCGGGCACGGGTGAGCAGCCCGTCGACCAGGTCGCCCATCCGGGTCGACAGGCGCAGCGTGCGTTCCAGGACCTCGGTGGGGTCGGCCTCGCCGCGCAGCCCGGTCTCGGCGAGCAGGCGCAGCGAGGCGGCCGGGGTGCGGAGGTCGTGGGCGGCGTCGGCGAGGAAGGCTTCCTGCTGGTCGAGGGCGGCGAGCGCGGGGCGGACGGCTCGCCCGGCGAGCAGCCGGCCGGACAGCGCCGACAGGGCGATCAGGGCCGCGCAGGCGGCCACGACCACCAGGGTCAGCCGGTCGTGGGCGGCCTCGTCCTGGGAGACGTCCGCGGCCACGACGATCACGCCCTCGGTCGTCTCGGGATCCGACGGGTCGCCGAAGGGCTGGGCGAACAGTCGCACCGGGCGGCCGTCGTCGGCGTGCGCGGTGGCGCGGGCGGAGTCGGAGCCGGCGGCGGCCCGGGCGACCGCCTGGAGCGGGCCGAGCGGCACGAGGACGCAGGCCCGGTGCGGCCGGGCGGTGACGGTCAGCCGCTCCGGGGGGCCGGTCAGCAGGGTCACGGCCGGGCAGTCGTAGCCGCCTTCCCTGGGGTCCGGGAACTCCAGCTCGCCGTCCTCCCCGGTGCTCAGTGCGGCGACGGTCTCCCGGGCCCGGGCGTTGAGCTCGGTGTCGACCTTGCCGCGCCAGGCGTCGTCGTCGGCCCGGACGGTCAGGACGGCCATGCCGATCAGGGCGACGGCGCTGGTGAGGGCGAACAGCAGGGTGATCCGCAGGCGCAGCCGACGGATCCGCCCGGCGGGGGTCGGCGGTCTCACTGCGTCCCCACCAGGTCCGGCGTCCTCACGGGGTGCGGCGTCCTCACGGCGTCGACTCCAGCCGGTAGCCGACGCCCCGGACGGTGTGCACCACCGGCGGGTCGCCGAGCTTGCGGCGCAGCTGGGAGACGAGCACCTCGACGACGTTGGAGTTGGGCTCGGTCAGTTCGTCCCAGCAGCTCTCGATCAGGTCGGCCCGGCGCACCGCCTCACCGGGGCGGGCGGCCAGCATCTCCAGGACCGCGAACTCCTTGACGGTGAGCGACAGCAGCACGCCGTCGCGGTGCACCGTGCGGCGGGCGGTGTCGACCTCCAGGGTGCCGCAGCGGTGGACCGGGGACCGGGGGACCTCGGCCCGGCGGCACAGGCTGCGTACCCGGGCGACCAGTTCCGGGACGGCGAACGGCTTGACCAGGTAGTCGTCCCCGCCGGTGGCGAAGCCCTCGACCCGGTCGGCGACGGTGTCGCGGGCGGTGAGGAACAGCACGGGGACGGTCCGCCCGTCCCGCCGCATCCGCTGCACGTACTCGGCGGAGTCCCCGGAGGGCAGCATGCGGTCGAAGACCACGCAGCTGTACTCGGTCACGAACAGCGCCTCGTCGGCGGCGGGCAGATCGGCCGCCACGTCGACCGCCAGACCGCCCCCGCGCAGCGCCGCCGCGACGGCGAACCGCAGATCCTCATCGTCCTCGACCACCAGTACACGCACAGCGGGCATGGTATCCACCCCTTCGCCCCGCTCTGTCGGGCGCACCCCGGCGGCACCGGCCACGCGGCCGGCCCGGTGCGGTGCGGTGCCGTGCGGTGCCGGTGCCGCGCGGTAAGTCGACGAGGCGCCCTCCCGTGGGGGATGGGGAGAGCGCCGTCGTCCACACCCACAGCTTCGCCGAACCAACCTGAGGATTCGATGAGGCGACGGTGAACCGTCACTCTGCGGTCCCCGTTCGTGACAGAGTATGAACTCCTGCATGCACGACGAGGGCGAGTACCGGAGGTTCCCGGTGACGGACGAGACGACGCCGCAGTACCGCAGTTACGCCTGGGACGACGACCAGGGGGTCCGCTACGCGGTCATCTACCCGAGCGAGCGGGAGCCGGACGAGGAGGACAAGGCCCGCCTGCGCGCGATGGCCGCCCGGATGGCGGCCGAGGAGGCGGAGCGGGAAGCGGCGAAGGAAACGGCGGAGGATACGGCCGAGGAACCGGGCGGCGGCACCCGGCCCGCCCTGCGCCTCATCCGAGGCGGGGGCACGCCCTGAACGGCGACGAGGGCCCGGTGGGGAGTCCACGGGGCCCTCGGTCGCGGGTGGCCCGGTCCGGGCCTCGGGTCATCTGGGGGTCAGGCCGTCCAGGACCGCGTCCACCAGTTCCTGCGGGTCGAGGTCGGAGAAGCCTGAGTCCGGTGAGTCCGCTCCGGCGGAGCGGAAGGAGCGGATCAGGACCGGGCCGAGCAGCATGTCCATCGCGAGGTTGAGGTTGGCCCCCGGGCGGACCTCGCCTTCCGCCACCCCCCGGCGCAGCACCTGGAGCACGATCTCCCGGCGGGGCCGGATCGCCTGGTCCATGTACTCCCGGTAGAGCGCCGGGTGGCTGTCGGCGACCCCGAACAGCCGTGGCACCAACCGGATGTAGCGCGGGTCGTCGTGCATCTGCCGCATTCCGCCGACGCACTCGATCAGCGCCCCGCGCAGGTCCCGCGCCGCCGGCGACCCCGGCATCTCGCCCCGGAGCGAGATGATCGCGGCCACCAGCAGCTCGTCCTTGTTCTTCCACCGCCGGTAGATGGTCGTCTTGGCGACGGCGGCCCGGGCGGCGACGGTCTCCACGGAGAGACCGTCCGGTCCGACCTCGGCGAGCAGGGACAGGGTGGCATCCAGGATCGCCCGCTCGGCCTCCTCACTGCGAGGCCGGCCCGCGCGGGCGCCGGTGGTTCGTTTGGCCGGCGCCTTCTTCTGGATGCTGGGTGGGTTGCGGATGGCGGAGCCTCCTAATCGATGTCGAGCGAGTGCTTCGGCATCACCAACACCACCACCGCCGCGCCGATCAGTGCGAATCCGCCCGCGGCGATCGACGTGATGTGCATCGCCGAGATGAAGGCGTCCTGTGCCTTCTCGAACAGCGCGTGCAGGTTGGCGAGCGCCGACTGGGGGACGCTACCCGACTGTACCTGCGCGACCAGCTTTTCGGCCTCGGCTCCGGTGCCGACGATCGATTCGGCCGCGTTGTGCCGGGCCGCCTCGGGGAAGACGCCCTTGACCGCGTCCGTCATGTCGCCCCGGTAGCCGGCGGCGAGCACCGAGCCGAGCGCGGCGATGCCGAGCGCGCCCGCCATCTGACGGACGGTGTTGTTCACCGCTGAGCCGGCGCCGGATTTGGCGAGCGGGACGGCCTTCATGGCGAGCGCGGTCGCCGGGGCGAAGACGTTGCCCATGCCGGCGCCGAACAGCAGGCTGATCACCAGCAGGTACCAGACCGAGGTGTCCTGCTCGACGATCACCCAGCCGACCAGGGACAGGCCCATCAGGGCGAGTCCGCTGGCGACGGTGCCGCGGTAGCCGTACTTCTCGGCCAGGCCCGCGCTCAGGCCGGCGGCGATCATCATGCCGATGGCGACCGGCAGCGCGAACAGACCGGCCTTCAGGGCGTCGTAGCCGCGCGCCGCCTGCCAGTAGTAGGCCATGTAGACCAGGCCGCCCATGAGCGAGAACGAGGTGACCGACAGGGCGAGGGTGCCGCTGGAGAACTCGCGGTTGCGGAACAGGGTCAGGTCCAGCGCGGGCGAGGAGCTGCGCTTCTGGAGCCAGACGAAGAGCAGCAGGACGGCGGCGCCGGCCAGGGTCGGGACGAGCACGGCGGCGGAGGTCCACTCGTTGGTCTCGCCGCCCTTGATGATGCCGTAGACCACGCCGACCACGCCGGCGGTGCTGAGCAGCACGCCGAGCGGGTCCAGCCGGCTGGGCTTCGGGTCGCGGGACTCGGGGACCACCAGCAGCACGGCGACCACGCCGATGATGATGACCGGGATGTTCACCATGAACAGCGAGCCCCACCAGAACCACTTGAGCAGCAGGCCGCCGCTGATCGGGCCGATGGCGATGGCGATGCCGGAGAACGAGGACCAGATCGCGATGGCCTTGCCGCGCTCCTCGTCCGGGAAGACGTTCTGGATGATCGAGAGCGTCTGCGGCTGGACCATCGCCGCGCCCAGGCCCATCCCGGCGCGGGCCAGGACCAGCGGGAGCGGCTCGGTCACCAGGGCCGCGACCACCGAGGTCAGGCCGAACACCACGAGGCCGAGCACCAGGACGAGCTTGCGGCCGAAGCGGTCGCCGAGGACGCCGGAGGTGAACATCAGACCGGCGAAGATCAGGATGTAGGAGTCGAGCACCCACTCCATCTCGCTCTGCGTGGCGTTCAGGTCGTGCTGGATGGTGCGGAGGCCGACGTTGAGGATCGTGTTGTCGATGAGGATCACCAGCAGGCTGGTGACGAGCACGCCGAGGATCAGCCAACGGCGTGGATGCCCGGCCTCGGGCTGGACTTGGGGAAGCGCGGTCTGCGTCATGGCCCAGAACTGTAGGGGATTTCGATACGCAACGGGAGCGTATCGCTATCCAGGTGGAGTGTGACCCTCGTCACACTTTTCGGTACTGACGCCGGCATCGGAACGCGACGGCCCGCGGTCGCGTTCCGGGCCTCCGGAATTCACCCGGCGTCCACCTTCGCCCGATTCCCTGAAATGAACTCGGCAATCACCGGTATCACCGCCGGCGCGTGGTCGTTGAGGAAGAAATGGCCACCGGTGAAGGTGCGCCGGGAGAAACCACCGGTGGTGTGCCCGGCCCAGGCCTCGGCCTCGTCCGCGGTCACCTGTGGATCGGTGTCCCCGGTGAGCACCAGAATGGGGCTGCGCACGGAATCCGCGCCGGGCCGGGAACGATAGGTCTCGGCGGCCTTGTAGTCGCTGCGGACGGACGGCAGAATCATCCGCAGGATTTCCGGATCCCGCAGCATCCGGGGATCCGTCCCGCTCAACCGCTCCAGGTCCCGCACCAGCGCGCGCTCGTCCAGCAGGTGGACGAACTCGTCGCGCGGACGGGACGGCGCGCGCCGGCCGGAGGCGACCACACCGTCCACCGCGACGCCCTCCGCCTCCAGCCGGACGGCCACCTCGAAGGCGAGCGAGGCGCCCAGGCTGTGGCCGAACAGGGTGAACGGCCGGTCCGCCCACGGGTGCAGCGCCGCCACCACCTGATCGGCGAGTTCGTGCAGGTCCTCGACGCAGCGCTCGGCGGAACGGTCCTGCCGGCCGGGGTACTGCACGGCCAGGACGTCCACCGACTCGGGCATCGCCCGGGCCACCGGGAGGAAGTACCCGGCCGAGCCGCCGGCGTACGGGAGGCAGACCAGTTGCGAGGGCGCCTCGGGGGCCGGCCGGAACCGCCGGACCCACTGACTGCTCCGGTCACCCGGTGCCGACCCGTGCATTCGCATTCCCCTTCCTACGCGCGTTGACCTCCGCCGGACATTCAACCGGCGGTGATACCCCCGGGCCAGCCCGGCCACCCCCCTCATGCGCCCCGGGCACCCCTAGCGGGGAATAGGGGGGTCCGCCAGGGGTTGAGCGCCGAATAGCGGCCCAGCTAGGGTCGGCGCCATATAGCCCGCCATATCGCCCGCCATTCGCTCCGCCGGATAACCGGGCACCCGGACCGCACGTTTCCCGCACCATTTCCCCGGTGCATTTACCGGTGCGGCCGACACCTCCGCCGCACCGGCCGACCGCGCCGCACCAGCCCTTTCCGCCGCACCAGCCGCCCGCATTCCGCCGCCCGCTCTCCAGCCGAGGAGAAAGACGTCCGCATGACCACGAACGAGGAAAAGCTCCGGGAATACCTCAGGCGGACCACCACGGCCCTGCACCAGACCCAGCAGCGGCTGAACGCCCTCACCGACCGGGAGCAGGAGCCGATCGCGATCGTCGCCATGAGCTGCCGCTACCCGGGCGGGGTCGCCTCCCCGGAGGAGCTGTGGCGGCTGGTCGCCGACGGCACCGACGCGATCGGCGACTTCCCGGCCGACCGCGGCTGGCCGGTCGAGGATCTCTACGACCCGGACCCGCGCGCGATCGGCCGGACCTACTCGACCCGGGGCGGATTCCTCTACGACGCGGCCGAGTTCGACGCCGGCTTCTTCGGCCTGCCGCCCCGGGAGGCGGTCGCGATCGACCCGCAGCAGCGGCTGCTGCTGGAGACCTCCTGGGAGGCCTTCGAGCGGGCCGGGATCGTGCCGGACTCGCTGCGCGGCGAGCAGGTGGGCGTCTTCACCGGCGTGATGTACCAGGACTACGCCTGGCGCCTGCGGCCCACGCCGAAGGAGGTCGAGGGCATGGTCGGCATCGGCAGCGCGGCCAGCGTCGCCTCCGGCCGGCTCGCCTACACCTACGGCTTCGAGGGCCCGGCGATCACCGTCGACACCGCCTGCTCCTCCTCCCTGGTGACGCTCCACCTCGCGGCGCAGTCGCTGCGGCGCGGCGAGTGCACGCTCGCGCTGGCCGGCGGGGCGACCGTGATGGCCACCCCCGGCGTGTTCGTGGAGTTCAGCCGCCAGCGCGGGCTGGCCCCCGACGGCCGGTCCAAGGCCTTCGCCGAGGCCGCCGACGGCACCGGCTGGTCCGAGGGCGTCGGCCTGCTGCTGCTCGAACGGCTGTCGGACGCGCGGGCCAACGGGCATCCGGTGCTCGCGCTGGTGCGCGGCTGCGCGGTCAACCAGGACGGCGCCAGCAACGGCCTGACCGCGCCCAACGGGCCGGCGCAGGAGCGGGTGATCCGGCAGGCGCTGGCCCAGGCCGGACTCGCCCCCTCGGACGTCGACGCGGTCGAGGCGCACGGCACCGGCACCGCCCTGGGCGACCCGATCGAGGCCCAGGCGCTGCTCTCGGTGTACGGGCAGGAGCGCGAACGGCCGCTCTACCTGGGCTCGTTGAAGTCAAATCTGGGCCACACCCAGGCGGCGGCGGGCGTCGGCGGCGTGATCAAGACGGTGCTGGCCCTGCGGCACGGCGTGCTGCCGAAGACGCTGCACGTGGACGAGCCGTCCCGGCACGTGGACTGGGCCTCGGGCGCGGTGGAGCTGCTCACCGAGCAGCGGGAGTGGCCGCGGGTCGACCGCCCGCGCCGAGCCGGCGTCTCCTCCTTCGGCATCAGCGGCACCAACGCGCACGTGATCCTGGAGCAGGCCGCCGAGCCGGAGCAGGAGGACCGCGACGGGTCGGCCGACCGGACGGCGGCCGCCCCGGGCCCGCTGCCCTGGGTGCTCTCCGCCCGCGGCCCGCGGGCGCTGCGCGGGCAGGCCGAGCGCCTGTGGACCTTCCTGGCCGACCGGCCCGAGGCCCCGCTCGACTCCCTCGCCACCGCCCTGCTGACCGGCCGGACCGGCTTCGAGCACCGCGCCGTCGTCCTCGGCCGCGGCCGGGAGGACCTGCTGGCGGGCCTGGCCGCGCTGGCCGCCGGCGAGGCCAACCCGGCCGTGGTGCAGGGCCGTTCGGCCGGCGGACCGCTCGCCGTGCTGTTCACCGGCCAGGGCGCGCAGCGGCCCGGCATGGGCCGCGAGCTGTACGCGGCCTTCCCGGTCTTCGCCGAGGCCTTCGACGCGGTCCGCGCCGAGCTGGACCCGCTGCTGGACCTGCCGGCCGGCCGCTCGCTGCGCGAGCTGTGCTTCGACCCCGCCTCGGCCGAGCTGGACCGGACCGAGTTCACCCAGCCGGCCCTGTTCGCCGTCGAGGTCGCGCTGTACCGCCTGCTGGAGTCCTTCGGCGTCCGCCCGGACCACCTGATCGGCCACTCGATCGGCGAACTGGCCGCCGCGCACGTCGCGGGCGTGTTCGACCTCGCCGACGCCGCCCGGCTGGTCGCCGCCCGCGGCCGGCTGATGCAGGCCCTCCCCGAGGGCGGCGCCATGGTGGCCGTCGAGGCGGGCGAGGAGGAGGTGCTCGCGGCGCTGGCCGGCTACGGCGAGCGGGCCTGCGTCGCCGCCGTCAACGGCCCCGCCGCCACCGTCCTGTCCGGCGACGAGGACGCGGTCACCGAGGTCGCCGCGGCGCTCGCCGCCGCCGGCCGCCGCACCAAGCGGCTGCGGGTCAGCCACGCCTTCCACTCCGCGCACATGGACCCGATACTGGCCGAGTTCGCCGCCGTCGCCGAGGGCGTCCGCTACCGCGAGCCGGACCTCCCGGTGATCTCCGGCGTCACCGGCGCGCCCGCCGAGCCCGGCCGGCTCACCGACCCCAAGTACTGGGTGCAGCAGGTCCGCGAGGCGGTCCGGTTCGCCGACGGCGTCGCCGCGCTGCGGGCGGCCGGCGTCACCGTCTTCCTGGAGGCCGGACCGGACGCGGTGCTGACCGCGATGGCCCGGGCCACCCTGGCCGAGGACGGCGCCGCCGTCGGCGTGCTGCCCGCGCAGCGCCGCGACCGGGAGGAGCCCGCCGCACTGCTCACCGCCCTGGCCGGGCTGCACGTCGCCGGCCACCCGGTGGACCTGGCCCCGGCGCTGCCCGTGCCCGCGCTTCCCGGCAGCCTGCGCGCCGGTGACCTGCCGAGCTACGCCTTCCAGCGCGAGCGGTACTGGCTGGAGGACCCGGGGGCCCGGCCCGGCGCGGCCGACCCGGACTCCCCCGAGGGCCGGTTCTGGCAGGCCGTCGCCGCGGGCGACACCGAGCGCCTGCTCGGCCTGCTGGACGCCGCCCCCGAGCACCGGGAGGCGCTCGACCGGGTGCTCCCGCTGCTCGCCGGCTGGCGGCTGCGCCAGGAGCCGGCCGCCGGGGCGGCGGAGCCCGCGGCCGAGCCCGCCGAGGAGGCCGCGGCCACCCTGCTGGACCGGCTGCGCGGCCTGGCCCCGGACGAACTCACCGAGGAGCTCTGCCGGTTCGTCCGGCACGAGGGCGCGGTCGCGCTCGGCTTCGCCTCCGCCGAGGCCGTCGCCGCCGACGCGGACTTCCTCGACCTCGGCTTCACCTCGCTGTCCGCCGTCGACTTCGGCACCCGGCTGCGCGAGGAGACCGGCCTGGAACTGTCCCTGAGCGCCGTCTACGAGTACCCGACACCGGTCGAGCTGGCCGAGTTCCTGGCCGCCGAACTGCTCGCCACCGTCCCTGAACTGCTCTCCTGAAGCTGGATTGGGTGTATGTCTAAGCGTGCCACTCACACAGACCCGGTGACCGACCAGCCGAGCGGGCCGGCGCCCGAGCCGGTGGCGGTCGTCGGCCTCGCCTGCCGCCTGCCGCAGGCCCCCGGTCCGGACGCGTTCTGGCAGCTGCTGCGCGAGGGGCGGGACGCCGTCACCGAGGCCCCGGACGGCCGCTGGTCCGGTCCCGACGGCCCGCGCACCGACTGGCGGCGCGGCGGGTTCCTGGACTCCGTCGAGGAGTTCGACGCCGCGTTCTTCGGGATCTCCCCGCGCGAGGCGACCGCCATGGACCCGCACCAGCGCCTCGCCCTGGAGCTCGGCTGGCAGGCCCTGGAGGACGCCGGCCTCGCCCCCGACCGGCTCGCCGGCGCCCGGGCGGGCGTCTTCCTCGGCGTCATCACCGACGACTACGCGGGCCTCACCGCGCAGCTCGGCCCCGAGGCCGTCACCCCGCACACCATGACCGGGCTGCACCGCAGCATCATCGCCAACCGGCTCTCCTACGTGCTCGGCCTGCGCGGCCCCAGCCTGACCGTGGACACCGGCCAGTCCTCCTCGCTGGTCTCCGTCCACCTGGCCTGCGAGAGCCTGCGCAGCGGGGAGTCCGCCGTCGCGCTGGCCGGCGGCGTCAACCTCAACCTGCTGCCGGAGACCACCGAGCGGATCGGGGCCTTCGGCGCCCTCTCCCCCGACGGCCGCTGCCACACCTTCGACGCCCGGGCCAACGGCTACGTGCGCGGCGAGGGCGGCGGCGTGCTGGTGCTGAAGCTGCTCTCGCAGGCCCTCGCCGACGGCGACCCGGTGCGCTGCGTGCTGCTCGGCAGCGCCGTCAACAACGACGGCGGCGGCGCCACCCTGACCGCGCCGGACCGCCGGGCCCAGGAGGAGGTCGTCCGGCTCGCCCACCGGCACGCCGGGGTGCGCGCCGCCGACGTCCAGTACGTCGAACTGCACGGCACCGGCACCCCGGTCGGCGACCCGATCGAGGCGGCGGCGCTCGGCGGGGCCGTCGGCACCGCCGAGGGGCGGCAGCGGCCGCTGGTGGTCGGCTCGGTGAAGACCAACGTCGGGCACCTGGAGGGCGCGGCGGGCATCACCGGCCTGCTCAAGGTGGTGCTGAGCGTCCAGCACCGGGAGCTGCCCGGCACCCTGAACCACGAGACGCCCAACCCGGAGATCCCGCTCGACGCGCTCAACCTGGAGGTCCGCACCGCCCTCGGCCCCTGGCCGCAGCAGGAGCGGCCGCTGCTGGCCGGCGTCTCCGCGTTCGGCATGGGCGGCACCAACTGCCACGTGGTGGTGGGCGAATGGGACGGGCGGCGGCCCGCCGAGGACCTCCCCGCCCCGGCCGGACCGGCCCTGCTCACCGCCGCCGCGCCCGTCCCCTGGCCGCTCTCCGGCAGCGGCCGGGCCGGGCTGCGCGCCCAGGCGGAGCAGCTGGCCGCGTTCGCCGCCGACCGCCCCGCGCTCACCCCCGCCGACCTCGGCCGCTCGCTCGCGCTCACCCGGGCGGCGCTCGACGAGCGCGCCGTCGTGCTCGCCGCCGACCGGGCGCAGGGCCTGGCCGGGCTGACCGCGCTCGCCCGCCGCGAACCCGGCGCGGGCGTCGTCACCGGCCGGGCCGACCTCACCGGCAAGGCCGTCTTCGTCTTCCCCGGCCAGGGCGCCCAGTGGCACGGCATGGCCGCGCAACTGCTGGAGACCTCACCGGTGTTCGCCGACCGGCTGGCCGAGTGCGACGTGGCGCTGCGCGAGTTCGTCGACCGCTCGGTGCTCGCCGTGGTGCGCGGCGACGAGGGCCCGGAGGCGCTGGAGGACGTGGTCCTGGTCCAGTGCGCGCTGTGGGCCGTGATGGTCGCGCTGGCCGCGATGTGGCGGGCGGCCGGGGTGGAGCCCGCCGCCGTGGTCGGCCACAGCCAGGGCGAGATCGCCGCCGCCACCGTCGCCGGGGCGCTCAGCGTCCGGGACGGCGCGCGGGTGGTCGCGCTGCGGGCCCGGGCGATCAAGGAGCGGCTGTCCGGCCTCGGCGGCATGGTCTCGCTGGCGCTGCCCGCCGAGCAGGCGGTGGCCCGGCTGGCCCCGTGGAGCGAGCGGATCTCGCTGGCCTCCGTCAACGGCACCTCCTCCAGCGTGGTCTCCGGCGAGCCGGCGGCGCTGGACGAGCTGATCGCCGCCTGCGAGGCCGACGGCGTCCGAGCGCGTCGGGTGGCCGTCGACTACGCCTCGCACGGCGCCCAGGTCGAGCTCGTCCGCGCGGAGGTGATCGAGGCGCTGGCCGGCATCGAGCCGCGCACCGGCGAGATCCCGTTCTACTCCTCGGTCACCGCCGAGCTCACCGACACCGCCGGCCTGGACGCCGAGTACTGGTACACCAACCTGCGCCGCACCGTCCGGTTCGCCGACACCGTGCAGGCGCTGGTCGCCGACGGGCACGCGTTCTTCGTCGAGTGCAGCGCGCACCCGGTGCTGACCCTCGCCGTCCAGGAGAGCCTGGAGGCGGCGGGCGCCACGGCCGTCGCGCTGGGCACGCTGCGCCGCGGCGAGGGCGGGCCGGACCGCTGGCTCACGGCGCTCGCCGAGGGGTACGTGCGCGGACTGCCGGTGGACTGGGCCGCGGTGCTCGCCCCGTTCGGCGGCGAGCGGACCGCGCTGCCGACGTACGCGTTCCAGCGGCAGCGGTACTGGCTGGATGGCACCCCCGCCGTCGTGGCCGCAACGGCGCGGCCGGCCGGGAGCGCCCTCACGGAGGCTGCCGCCCTCACGGAGGCCGCCGGCTCGGACGCCGCCGGCTCGGCGCTGCGGGAGGAGCTGGAGCCGCTGGACGAGGCCGCCCGGACGGCCGCCTGCCTGCGGCTGGTCCTCGCGCACACCGCCGCCGCGCTCGGCCACCCCGCGCCGGAGGCCGTCGAGGCCGACCGGACCTTCAAGGACCAGGGCGTCGACTCCCACCTGTCGGTGCGGATCCGCAACGCGCTCGGCGCCGAGTGCGAACTGGCGCTGCCCACCACCGTGCTGTTCGACCACCCGACGCCGGCCGCGCTGGCCCAGCACCTGCGGCAGGCGGTGTTCGGCACCGCAGCCGCCGTCGCCACCCGCGCGGCGGCCGCCGTCGACGACAGCGACGACCCGATCGCGATCGTCGGCATGGCCTGCCGCTACCCCGGCGGGGTCTCCTCCCCCGCCGAGCTGTGGCGGCTGGTCGCCGAGGGCCGGGAGGGGATCACAGGCTTCCCCGAGGACCGCGGCTGGGACCTGGAGGCGCTCTACCACCCGGACCCCGAGCACTCCGGCACCAGCTACGTCACCCGGGGCGGCTTCCTGCACGACGCCGGACGGTTCGACGCCGGGTTCTTCGGCATCTCGCCGCGCGAGGCGGCGGCGACCGACCCGCAGCAGCGGCTGCTGCTGGAGACCTCCTGGGAGGCCGTCGAGCAGGCGGGCATCGACCCGGCCGCGCTGCGCGGCTCCCGGACCGGGGTGTTCGCGGGCGTGATGGCCCCGGACTACGGCCCGCGGCTGCACGAGGCGACCGAGGGTTCCGAGGGCTACCTGCTGACCGGGATGGCCGGCAGCGTGGTCTCCGGCCGGATCGCCTACTCCTTCGGTTTCGAAGGCCCGGCCGTGACGGTCGACACCGCCTGCTCGTCCTCGCTGGTCGCCCTGCACCTGGCCGGGCAGTCGCTGCGGTCCGGCGAGTGCGACCTGGCGTTGGCGGGCGGCGTGACGGTGATGGCCACGCCCGGCATGTTCCTGGAGTTCAGCCGGCAGCGCGGACTGGCGGCCGACGGCCGCTGCAAGGCGTTCTCGGCGACGGCCGACGGTACCGGCTGGTCGGAGGGCGTGGGCGTGCTGGTGCTGGAGCGGCTGTCCGCCGCCCGGGCCAACGGGCACCGGGTCCTGGCGCTCGTCCGGGGCTCGGCGATCAACCAGGACGGCGCCAGCAACGGTCTGACCGCGCCCAACGGCCGCTCGCAGGAGCGGGTGATCCGCGAGGCGCTGGCCACGGCCGGGCTCACCGGGGCGGACGTGGACGCCGTCGAGGCGCACGGCACCGGCACCGCGCTCGGCGACCCGATCGAGGCCGGGGCGATCCTGGCGACGTACGGGCAGCAGCGTTCGGCCGAACGACCGCTGCTGCTGGGCTCGTTGAAGTCGAACATCGGGCACGCGCAGGCGGCGGCGGGTGTCGGCGGCGTGATCAAGATGGTGATGGCGATGCGGCACGGTGTGCTGCCGCGGACCCTGAACGTCGAGGAGCCGACGCCGCACGTGGACTGGTCGGCGGGCGCGGTGGAGCTGCTCACCGAGCAGCGGGACTGGCCGTCGGCCGGGCGGCCCCGCCGGGCGGGGGTCTCCTCGTTCGGGATCAGCGGCACCAACGCGCATGTGATCGTCGAGCAGGCCGCCGAGCCGACCGCTGAGGAGACCGCCGAGGAGACCGAGGCGCCGGCGAGCGTGGGCGGACCGCTGCCGTGGGTGGTCTCCGCCCGGACGGCGGACGGGCTGCGGGCGCAGGCCGCCCGG
>NZ_JBFBDO010000064.1:0-47928 GCF_040683335.1 Kitasatospora sp. NPDC093806 | reverse complement strand
CGGGCCCGGGCCGGTGCCGGGCCCCGGCTCGAACCGCACCGCCACCCCGAGCGCGCCGAGCAGCCCGCGCGCCCAGAACCGGGCCAGCGCGTGCCGCGGCCGGCGCGGCAGCAGCTTCGCCGGGACGGTGAGCGCCAGGCCCAGCACGAGCACCACCAGGAAGGTGCCCAGCCGCAGCACCCGCCGGGGGAGGGCGACGGCCGGGGCCTGCTCGGTCAGGCAGGTCGCCGGCGTGCACGGCGCGGTCGGCAGCCAGACGCTCATGACGAGGACCCGGCCCCGTCCGTCGGCCCGGCACCCGTCGACGCGGCACCCGGCGCGGCGGCCGGGGCGGCGGTGCCCACCCCGCCGACGCCGGACAGGAAGTGCCGCAGGTAGCGCGGGTCGGTCCGCTCCAGCGACAGCAGCACGTACAGGTCGGCGCAGTCGAAGTCCGCGTCGTGCGCGGGCGCGCCGCAGACCCAGGCGCCGAGCCGCAGGTAGCCGCGGAGCAGCGCGGGCAGCGGCGCCTTCTCGGCGCGCGGCACGCCGGTGGCGTCCCAGGGGCGGTGCGGGGCGACCCGGTACTCGGCGGGGGCGAGGTGCTTGGCGCTGACGGTGTCCCAGACCCGGGCGGCGGTGGCGCCGCCGTCGTCCAGCGGGATCGAGCAGCAGCCGCCGACCCAGGTGTTGCCGGTGTCCGCGAGGTAGCGGGCGATGCCGCCCCACATCAGGTTGATGACGGCGCCGTTGCCCCGGTGCTCGGCGGCTATGCAGGAGCGGCCGAGCTCGACCAGCCCGTCGCGCAGCGGGGCCAGGTTGCCGAGGTCGAACTCGCCGTCGGAGTAGAGCCGGCCGGCCCGGCGGGCGGCCTCGGGGCGCAGCAGGCGGTAGGTGCCGACGACGGTGCCGTCCTCGCCCTCGCGGACCAGCAGGTGGTCGCAGAACTCGTCGAACGGGTCGACGTCCAGGCCGGGGACGTCGCTGTGCAGGGTGGCGCCGAGTTCGGCGGCGAAGACCTGGTGGCGCAGCCGCTGGGCGGCGCGGACGTCGTCCTCGTCGCGGGCGAGCGCGACGGTGTAGACGGCCGAGGCGGAGCCGGCGGCGGAGGCGGGGGCCGGGCCGGGGGCCGGGCTCGGGGTGACTGCGGGCGGAGTGTACGTGGGGACGGTGCTCATGGCGGACCCTCCAGGGCAGCACGGACGACGGGCAGCCACGGGGGTTCCGTGGCACCGGTCCGGCCCGCGCGCTCGGCGGGCCCGCGAACCGGCACCCGTATGTCTCTCCAAGCCGACTGGAATCCACGTTGCGGTTCGGCGGAGCGCAGATGTGCACCTGCTGAATGGGGACACCTGACGTGTGCGGGACACCTGTTGGGCACCAGGACGCCGCCGAATCCTCCGCCGCGCGGGGTGGAAGCGGGGGCCGGGGTGCCGCCGTCCCCGGGTCGTCCCCGCGCCGCGAGACGGCGACCGCCCGGCCCCCGCCTGGTCGGGGGCGGGGACGGGCGGTCGGCGCGGCGCGGCGCGGGTTGCGCTACCGCTCGGGGCGCGGGTCAGAAGGTCTGCCAGCCCTGCGGGTCGAGGCCGCCCGGGATGGCCTCGGCCGGGCCGTACGGCTCCCGGGTGAGCACGAAGGAGCCGATGTCCAGGTGGCTGACCGAGCCGTCGGCGGCGTGCACCACGCGCAGGGTCTCGCCCGCGTAGTAGTCGTCGAGCCCGGTCCAGGTGCCGTCCGGCTCGGCCCGGAAGCGGGAGCCGCGGCCGAACTGGCCGAGCTGTCCGAGCGGGGCGAGCTCCAGCACCCGGTCGGCCCGCAGCCGCAGGGCGTGCGGGGCGGCGCCCCAGTACCAGGGGCCGGTGAGGGCGAGCAGCCGCTCGTCCACCTCTGGCAGCGGCCGCCAGGGCTCGGGGAGCCGGGGCTCGTGCTCGGCGGTGAGGGCGATCAGCTCGCTCGCGACCAGCGTGGTGCGGGTGCCGTGGGTGGCGTTGGCGAGCACGATCGCGGCCAGGCCGTCGGTCTCGCTGATCCAGAGCCCGGCGCTGAAGCCCGGCATCGAGCCGGCGTGCCCGTGCAGGATCCGGCCCTCGTGCTGGATGAGCTGCAGCCCGAGGCCGTAGGTCTCGCTCCAGTCGCCGGGCTCCGGGGCGACGGCGGGGCGGCGCATCTCGGCGACGGTGGCGGCGGACAGCACCTTCTCGTCCCCGCCGGTCAGGAAGGCGGCCCACTTCGCGAGGTCGGTGGCGGTGGACCAGAGCTGGCCGGCCGGGGCCATCAGGCCGGTGTCGGTGAGCGGCTCGGGCAGCATGACGTCCGCCCACGGGTGGACGGCGAAGCCGCCGGCGTGCGGGTGCTCGGGGAGCAGGGTGGTGCGGTCCATGCCGAGCGGTTCGAGGACCTCGCGGCGCAGCACCTCGCCCCAGTGCTCGCCGCGCAGCCGCCCGACCAGCGCGCCGAGCAGCGCGAAGGTGGGGTTGGAGTAGTGGTGCACGCGCCCGACCGGGTGCCGGCGCGGCCGCTCCTCCTCCAGGATGTCGGCGAGCGCGGGGCGCAGCGCGCCGTCGGTCCGCTCCCACCACGGCCCGGGGGTCTCGGCGGCCAGGCCCGCGGAGTGGGAGAGCAGCTGGGCGACGGTGGCGCCGTCGGCGGGGGTGCCGGGGAGGTGGCGCTCGACCGGGTCGGCGAGGTCGAGCAGGCCCTCGTCGCGCAGCCGCAGGACGAGCACGGCGACGAAGGTCTTGGTGATCGAACCGATCCGGAACTGCACGTCGGCGTCGGGCGCGTGGTCGTCGATCATGCTGCGGGCGCCGCTCCAGACCAGCCGGCCGTCCCGGACCAGGGCGCCGACCACCGCGGGGCTGCGGCCCTCGGACTGGGCGACGGCGAGCCGGTGCAGCAGCGCGCGGCGGGTGGTGGGGAGCAGTTCGTCGGACAGGTGGGTCATCTGATCCTCTGACGGGAGACGGCGGTTCGGTCGGCCGCGCCGGGGCACGGCCGCCCCCAACCTAGTTCGGCGCGACCCTCGCCTTCCACCGTATTTCCAGGCAATCCGCCCGTTGCCCGGACCGCCCGCCCGGCGCCGGACCGGACGTGTCGTCACCGACGCTTCGGGGGAGGATGCCTGACGCCGTCGATTGGTCCAGTCCACTTGACGGCCCCGTGCACCGCCGTCCCCGCACCGCCGTCCCCCACCTTTTCCCGGAGGCCACCGTGCATCACCGCACCCGCCTGCCCGCCGTCGGCGCCGCCACCCTGCTCGCCGCCACCGCCGCGTTCACCGCGCCGGCCGCGGCCCACGCTGCCGAACCGCCGGCCGCCACCGCCGCCGGCTTCAAGCAGGCCGCGCCCTACCTGTACAACGGCTGGGGCAACCCGCCGGCCGCCACCACGGTGATGAAGGCCACCGGCGTCAAGTGGTTCACCCTGGCGTTCGTCCTCGCCCAGAACGGCTGCAACCCCGCCTGGGACAGCCAGCGCCCGCTGCTCGGCGGCGTCGACCAGGCGACCATCAAGGCCGTCCGGGCCGCCGGCGGCGACGTCGTGCCGTCGATCGGCGGCTGGAGCGGCAACAAGCTCGGCCCCAACTGCGCCACCACCGCCGACCTCGCCGCCGCCTACCAGAAGGTGATCGACGCGTACGGGCTCAAGGCGATCGACGTCGACATCGAGAACACCGACGAGTTCGAGAACGCCGCCGTCCAGGACCGCGTCATCGGCGCGCTCAAGACCGTCAAGAAGAACAACCCCGGCCTGCGCACCATCCTGACCTTCGGCACCGCCACCACCGGCCCCACCTCCTGGGGCAACCGGCTGATCGAGCGGTCCAAGGCGCTGGGCGCGGACATCGACGTCTTCACGATCATGCCGTTCGACTTCGGCAACGCCTCCACCGACATGTACGCCGCCACCGTCAGCGCCACCGAGGGCCTGAAGACCAAGCTCAAGTCCACCTTCGGCTGGAACGACGCCACCGCCTACGCGCACATCGGCATCTCCGGAATGAACGGCCTCAGCGACACCGGCGAGACCACCACCGTGCGCAACTGGACCGCCATCCGCGACTGGGCCAACGGCCACCACCTGGCCCGGCTCGCCTTCTGGTCGGTCAACCGCGACCGCGGCTGCCCGGGCGGCGGCCAGCAGGAGACCTGCTCCGGCATCGCCCAGAAGGACTGGCAGTTCACCTCGATCACGGCGGGCTTCACCGGCTGACGGACCCCCGTCCGGCACCACCGGCCCGGCCCCTCCGTCCATGGGCCGGGCCGGTGGTGCCGGGCGACCCCGGCGGCGTGGCGCCACGGCCCGCTCCCTCGGCGCTCCTAGGGTCTGTGCGATCCGGCCGACCACGTAACGGAGCGTCATGCCCAGCCACCCCGAGCCGACCCTTCCCGAGCCGCGCCGGCCCGAACCGGCCACCGGCGTCCAGGCCCGCCGGGTGCTCCGCAACCCCAAGCTCTGGGTCGTCCCGGGCGTTCTGGTCGGCCTGCTCAGCCTGCTGATGTCGCTGCTCTACCTCGGCGGCATCCTCGACCCGCGCGCCGACCTGCACGACGTCCCCATCGCCCTGGTGAACACCGACCGCGGCGCCACCGTCGGCGGGCAGCAGCAGAACCTCGGCGAACAGCTCCTCACCGGCATCGCCACCGCCCCCGGCCAGGGGGACGCGGTGTCCTGGCGCCGGCTCGACGAGGCGACGGCGAAGGAGCAGCTCGCCTCCGGCAAGCTCTACGGGGCGCTCCAGGTGCCGGCCGACTTCACCGCGACCGTCGCCGCGCTCGGCGCCACCAGCGCCGAACCCGCCCGCCCCACCGTCGTCCAGTACACCAACCCGGGTGTCGGCAGCCTCGGCTCCTCGCTCGCCGCCCAGATCGGCCAGCAGGCCGTCCACCGGGCCTCGCTGCACCTCGGCGCCACCCTGGCCGCCCTGCCGCAGGCCCAGGGCGCGGGCAACGCGGCCCGGCTGCTGATCGCCGACCCGATCGCCGTCAGCACCACCCCCGGCCACCCGATCGGCAACCGCAGCGGGCTCGGCCTCACCGCCTTCTACTACACCCTGCTGCTGGTGCTGGCCGGCTTCATGGGCGCCAACATCATCGGCAACGGCGTCGACGTCGCGCTCGGCTACGCCGACAACGAGATCGGCCCCTGGCGGGCCCGCCACCCGGTGGTGCCGATCAACCGGACCAGCACCCTCGCGGTGAAGTGCGCGATGTCGGTGGTCCTGTCGCTGCTCACCTCGTCGCTGATCATGCTGGCCAGCGTGGTGATCCTGGACATGGACGCCGCCCACCTGCCGTTGCTCTGGGTCTTCTCGGTCTGCGCCACCAGCGCGGTCGGCCTCGGCGTCCAGGCGATCAACGCGGCCTTCGGCGGGCTCGGCCTGCTGATCAGCATGTTCGTCTTCATCGTGCTCGGCCTGCCGTCCTCCGGCGCGACCATCCCGCTGGACGCCCTGCCGTCGTTCTACAAGTTCCTCGCCCTGTTCGAGCCGATGCGCCAGCTCACCGACGGCGTGCGGGCCATCCTGTTCTTCGACGCGCAGGCCGACGCGGGGCTGGCCCGGGCCTGGATCTGGATCGCCATCGGGACCGTCGCCGCGCTGCTGTTCGGCTTCGCGATGACCCGCTACTACGACCGCAAGGGCCTGCACCGGGCCGTGCCCGAGATCGCCTGACCCCGGGCCCGGCGCCAGTGCGGAGGCTCCGTCACACCGGCAGCGGCGGCAGCTCCGGCCGCCACAGCCACGCCTCGAACAGCCCGTCCAGCGGGGCCGACGCGTACCCGGCGGCGTGCGCGGTGAAGTCCGCCGTGTCGACCACGCCGTGCCGGTGGAAGCCCGCCCAGTCCCTGAGCATCCGGAAGAACGCGGCGTCCCCGAGCGCCCGGCGCAGCGCGTGCACCGTCAGGCCGCCGCGCTGGTACAGCCGGTCGTCGAACATCAGCTTCCGGCCCGGGTCGCCCAGCCGCAGGTCCTGCGGCAGCCCGGCCAGCAGCCGGTGCGCGTCGGCCGCCCGGGCGGCGGCCGACGGCCCGCCCGAACGCTCCGACCAGAGCCACTCCGCGTACTTCGCCAGCCCCTCGTTGAGCCAGATGTGGCTCCAGTCGGCCACCGACACGCTGTTGCCGAACCACTGGTGCGCCAGCTCGTGCGCGACCAGCCGCTCCCGCTCCCAGCCGCCGCCCAGGTGGTTGGTGCCGAAGGTGGCCACCCCCTGCGCCTCCACCGGCACGTCCAGCTCCTCGTCGGCCACCACCACCGCGTACTCGCCGAACGGGTACGGGCCGAAGGCCTCCTCGAAGCAGGCCATCATCGCCGGCTGCCGCCCGAAGTCGGCCGCGAACGGGCCGGTCAGCCGCTCCGGCACGAACCCGGTCTGCGGCACCGCCGGCCGCTCGGCCAGCGCCACCGGCCGGTACTGCCCGATCGACACCGTCACCAGGTACGTCGAGGTCGGCGCCGCCTGCTCGTACACCCAGGTGGTGCTGGAGGCCCGGGTGGTCCGGGTCAGCAGCCGCCCGCCCACCACCACCGTGTAGGGCGACGGCGTGGTGACCGCGATCTGGTACGTCGCCTTGTCCGCTGGCCGGTCGTTGCACGGGAACCAGGACGGCGCCCCGACCGGCTGGCTGGCCACCAGCGCGCCGTCGGTCAGCTCCTCCCAGCCCAGCCCGCCCCACGGGCTGCGCACCGGCCGCGGATTGCCGGTGTAGTGCACCTCGACGGTGAACGCCGCGCCCGCCGCCAGCGCCTTGGCCGGCCGGATCCGCAGCTTGCCCGCCCGGTGGGTGTAGCGGGCGGCCTTGCCGTCCACCAGCACCCGGCCGATCCGGAACTCGGCCAGGTCCAGCGCGAACTCGGCCAGCGCGGTCACCGCGACCGCGCTCAGTCGGGCCGTGCCGCCCAGCCGGTTCGGGCCCGGCCGGTAGTCCAGCGCCAGTTCGTAGCGGTGGACGCGGTACCGGGGGTCCCCGCTGTTCGGGAAGTACGGGTCCGGCGCGGCGACCGGGGCCGGGGCAGTGGACCGCTGGGGCTGGTGGGGCTGGGGGGACTGGGCCGGGCGGGGGTTCACCGGGTCGTACGCTCCTGCGACAAAAGGGGACCGGAAGGGACTCAGGAGGTGGGCTGCCACACCTCGATCGGGTTGCCGAGCCACCGGGTGTCGGCGGGCACGGACTCCGCGCGCATCACCAGCGAGGCCGGGCCCAGCGTGCTGCGCGCGCCCACCGTGCTGCCGGGCAGCACGATGCCGCCGGGCCCCAGGGTGGCGCCCTCGCGGAGGACGACAGTATCCATCCGCATGATCCGGTCGTGGAAGAGGTGGGTCTGCACCACGCAGCCGCGGTTGACGGTCACGCCGTCGCCCAGCGTCACCAGGTCCGCCTCCGGCAGCCAGTAGCTCTCGCACCAGACCCCGCGCCCGACGCCCGCGCCGAGCGCCCGCAGCCACAGGTTCAGCACCGGCGTGCCCGGCACCGCGCCGATCAGCCACGGCACCGCCAGCACCTCCACGAAGGTGTCCGCCAGCTCGTTGCGCCACACGAACCCGCTCCACAGCGGGTGCTCCACCGCCCGGAACCGGCCCACCAGCAGCCACTTCGCCGCCACCGCGACCGCGCACGCCACCGAACCCGCCGCCAGCAGCACCAGGCCGGACAGTAGCGCTGCCACCACCGGCGACCAGTCCGTCGACAGCCAGGACAGCGCCGCCAGGGTCAGCGCGCCCAGCGCCCCCGAGGCCAGCACCGGCAGCAGCCGGCCCACCTCGACCAGCCCGCGCGCCCACAGCAGCCGGGCCGGCGGCTCGTAGGTCAGGCTCTGGTCCGCCTGGTCGGCCGACCGCGGCAGCCGCATCGGCGGCATGCCCAGGTACGAGCCGCCCTTCTTCGCCTTCTCCGGCGTCGCCGACAGCACCCCGACCAGACCGCGCTTGGGCACCGCGCGGCCCGGCGCGGTCATCCCCGAATTGCCCAGGAACGCCCGCTCGCCGACCTTCGCCTCGCCCAGCCGCACCCAGCCGCCGCCCAGCTCGTACGGCGCCATCAGGGTGTCGTCCGCGAGGAACGCGCCGTCCCCGACCGTGGTCAGGCTCGGCAGCGCCAGCACCGTCGACACCTCGGCGTGCTTGCCGACCCGCATCCCCAGCGCCCGCAGCCACAGCGGCGTCACCAGCCCCGCGTACAGCGGGAACAGGATCTCCCGGGCCTGGTCCATCAGCTGGGTGACCGTCCAGGCCTGCCAGCCGACCCGGCCGTGCAGCGGGTGGACCCCCGGCACCAGGCCGATCGACAGCAGCCGCACCGCCGCGACCAGCTGCGCCGCGTACACCACCCCGTACGCCAGGGTGGCGGGCAGCAGACCGAGCAGCGCGCCACCGAGCGCCCCGCCCAGGCCGGCCGCCGGGTCCACGAACGGCGCCAGCACCGCCAGACCGGCCACCGCCGGCAGCAGCGGCAGCAGGCTCAGCGCGGTACCGCTCACGCCGTACAGCGCCGACCAGCGGGCCTGCCGAACCGGACGCTCCTTCGGCCAGGACCGCTCGGCCCGGCCCAGCTTGACGGCGGGCGCGCCGCCCCAGCGCTGGCCGGTCGGCACCTGCCCGGTGACGCTGGACCCGGGCACCACCTGGGCCCGCTTGCCGACCCTGGCCCCCGGCAGCAGCGTCGACCGGGTGCCGACCACGGCGCCCGAACCGACCTTGAGCTGCCCGATCTCCAAGCGGTCGCCGTCCAGCCAGTAGCCGCTGAGGTCCACCTCGGCCTCCACCGCGCAGCCCCGGCCCAGCCGGAGCAGGCCGGTCACCGGCGGCAGCGAGTGCAGGTCCACCTCCTCGCCGACCTTGGCGCCCAGCGCCCGCGCGTACCGCACCAGCCACGCCCCGGACAGCGAGGTCGCGCCGCTCACCTCGGCGAGCCGCTCGGCCGCCCAGAGCCGCAGGTGGACCGAGCCGCCGCGCGGATGGCTGCCCGGCTCCACGCCGCGCAGCAGCAGCCGGGCGCCGCCGGCCGCCATCGCCAGCCGGCCGGCCGGGCTGAACAGCGCCAGCCCGCCCGCGCCGACCGCCCACCAGGAGGCGGTCGGCGCCCAGGCGAAGCCGTCCAGGTGCGAGAGCAGGTTGCCGAGCGCCAGCAGGGCGACCGTCCAGCGCAGGCCGACCACCGTGAACAGCGGGATCAGCAGGAGCAGCTGGAGCAGCTTGGCCCGGGTCGGCACCGGCGCGATCGTCCGGGCCTCGCCGGTCCCGGCGGCGGTGCGCTCCAGGTGCCGGGCGAGCTTGCGCAGCGTCGGGTGCTGGTAGATGTCCAGCACCGCCGCGTTCGGGTAGCGGGTGCGCAGCAGGGTGGTCAGCCGGGCGGCGGCCAGGCTGCCGCCGCCGATCGCGAAGAAGTCCTCCCGGGGGCCGCCCACCGGCACGCCCAGGATCTCGGTCCACTGCTCGGCCAGCCAGGCCTCGGTGCCGTACAGCTGCTCGGTCGGACCGGCGGCCTCCAGCTCGGGCAGCGGCCAGGGCAGCGCGTTGCGGTCGACCTTGCCGGAGGTGCGGGTGGGCAGCGTGTCGACCGGCGCGAGCAGCGGCACGAGCGCGGCCGGCAGCTCGGCGCGCAGCCGCTGCACCGCCTGCTCGCGGTCCCAGCCCTCGCCGGTCACCAGGTAGCCGACCAGCAGCTGGTTGCCGCCGCGCGCGGTGCGCACGGCCGCGGCCGCCCCGGCCACGCCGGGCAGCGCCTGCAGCGCCGCGTCGACCTCGCCGAGCTCGATCCGCCGGCCGCCGAGCTTGATCTGCTCGTCGGCGCGGCCGAGGAAGAGCAGGCCCTCGGGGTCGGCCTGGACCAGGTCGCCGCTGCGGTAGGCGCGCTCCCAGCCCAGCGCGGGCAGCGGCGCGTACTTCTCGGCGTCCTTCTCCGGGTCGAGGTAGCGGGCCAGGCCGACGCCGCCGATCACCAGCTGGCCGGTGCCGCCGGGCGCGACCGGCTCGCCCGCCTCGTCGACCACGACGAGGTCCCAGCCGTCCAGCGGCAGGCCGATCCGGACCGGGCCCTCGCCGGTCAGCAGCGCCGCGCAGGCGACCACGGTGGCCTCGGTGGGGCCGTAGGTGTTCCACACCTCGCGGCCCTCGGTGACCACCCGCTGCACCAGCTCGGGCGGGCAGGCCTCGCCGCCGAAGATCAGCAGCCGGACCTCGTTCAGCGCCTCGGCCGGCCAGAGCGCGGCCAGCGTCGGCACCGTGGAGACCACGGTGATCTCCTGCTCGGCCAGCCACGGGCCGAGGTCGGCGCCGCTGCGGACCTGGGAGCGGGGGACGGGCAGCAGGCAGGCGCCGTGGCGCCAGGCCAGCCACATCTCCTCGCAGGAGGCGTCGAAGGCGACGGACAGGCCGGCCATCACCCGGTCGCCGGGGCCGATCGGCTCGTCCTGGAGGAACAGCGCGGCCTCGGCGTCGACGAAGGCGGCGGCGTTGCGGTGGGTGACGGCGACGCCCTTGGGCTTGCCGGTCGAGCCGGAGGTGAAGATGATCCAGGCGTCGTCCCCGGGGGCGGGGCGGGCCGCGCTCCCCTCGGGGGCCTTGGCGTCGGCCGCGGAGCCGGTCAGGGGGGTGGCGGTGGCTCCGGAGCCGGTCAGGGCGGTGGTTCCGGGGCCGGCCGGGGCGGTGGCTTCGGGGCCGGTCAGGGCGGCGGTCCCGGTGCCGGTCAGGGTGAGCGCGCGGTCGGCGCCGAGGACGGCGGCGACGGCGGCCTCCTCGAAGACCAGCTGGGCGCGCTCGTCCGGGTCCTCGAAGTCCACCGGGACGTAGGCGGCGCCGGCGGCCAGGACGGCGAGGATCGCGATGTAGAGGTCGTTGGTACCGGAGGGCACCCGGATGCCGACCCGGTCGCCGCGGCCGATGCCGGCGGCGGCCAGTCGGCGGCGCAGCTGCTCGACCTCGGCGGCCAGCGCCCGGTAGCTGAGGACGGTGCGGCCGTCGTCCAGGGCGGGCTCGGCGGGGTGCAGGCGGACGGTGGCGTCCAGCAGGTCGACCAGGGTGCGCGGGGCGGCGGCGGGCCGGCCGGGGTAGTGGGCCTGCTTCTCGGCGCTGCCCTGGTCGATGGCGTCCTGCACGGCGTCCTGGTCGGGGCTGGGGCCGGGGTGCTCGATCGGCTCGGTCCGGTCCGGTTCCCGGCTCGGTTCGGCTGTCATGCTGCCCTGCGCTCCTTGTCCTCGCCCCGTCCGTGATCGATGTCCGACCCTTGGGGGCGGTGGGAGCACTCGCCTGACCGGGTGACCCCACTCCGGGGCCGGAGCGGACAACCCGACCGATGGTAGCCCCGGGCGGTGAACCGCGAATCGGTCGACACTCCGCCCAACTGGCCCCGGAATGGCCGAATCTGACGGTTTATCAGCCAACAACTGAGGCTCTGTGGGTCGATTGTGACGAGCCGTCAGTCATTTTGACGGATCGTCAGGTCTTTTTTCGGGTCGTGATCCACGCCACATCGGATTGGGCCTTTCCGGTGCTCCATCGGGGTGAATCCGGGGTGCCGGCGGGCTGAATCCGGGGTGATGCCGGGGTGATGCCGGGGCGGCCGCGGGCCCCGGGCGGCCCGTCGGGGCCGGTGCCGGGGCCCGCGGGCCGGGTCAGCGGAAGCTGTCGAGGTGCTCGCGCAGGAAGGCGTCCAGGGTGCGCGGAGGCCGCCCGGTCAGCCGGGTCGCGACGTCGTCCGGGGCCTCCGGTCGCTGGACGGCGAGCTGCTGGATCTCCGCCACGTGGGCGGCCAGCCAGTCCGGCATCCCGGCCCGGGCGACCAGGTGGGCGTGCAGCTCGGCCGGCGGAAGGTCGATGTAGCGCACCGGACGGCCGAGCATGATGCCCAGCATCGCCGCGAGCTCCGGGTGGCTGTACGCCCGCCCGCCGGTCAGCGCGTACGTGTCCCCGGCCGCCTCCGGGTGGGTGAGCACGTACGCGGCGAAGTCGCCGATGTCCCGGCAGTCGACGTAGTTGCACGGGGCGTCGCCCATCGCGCCGTGGATCAGCCCGGCCGCCGCGATGCCGGGCGCGAGCAGCAGCAGCTTCTGCATGAACGCGTACGGGCGGAGCACGGTGGTGGGGGTGCCGGAGGTCCGCAGGCGCTCCTCGATCAGGTGGTGGCCGCGGGAGATCGCGACCGGGGAGTGCGGTTCGGCGGCCGGCGCGGACACCTTGACGATGTGCTCCACGCCGCTGAGCAGTGCGAGGTCGATGGTGCGCAGCTCGTGCTCGACCTGCCGGGGCCCGTTGGCCATGGTGAGGAACAGCTGACGCGCGCCCTTGAGGGCGATGCGCATCGAGGCCGGGTCGCCGGCGTCGGCGGCCACCGTCTCGACCAGCGGGCGGGTGCGCTCGTCGAGGCCGGCCAGCAGTCGGCCGGGCTCGCGGCTCAGTGCGCGGACCGGGATGCCGAGGGAGGTGAGGCTGCGCAGGGTGGCGCCGCCGGTGGCGCCGCTGGCGCCCATGATGACGATCATGACGGGTCCTTCCGTGGTGGGTGTGCGGGTGTTTCGGGTTGGTCCGGATGTCTCCGGGGTGGGCTCAGTGCGCCGGGTGCCGGCGGGGACGGGTGCCGCGCCAGCGCCAGGTGATCATGGTCGCCGCGATCGCGGCGGAGAGCGGAAGGTCGAACCGGAGCCGTCCGGGCCACGGGCTGTCGGCGAGGGTCGGCACCCGGGGCAGCCAGTGCCCGCCGTCATGGCCGGCGCCGGCGGCCTCGCCACCCACCAGCCGGAGCTGCTGATCGCGGCCGGTACCACCATCGCCGGCACCTCGGCGGTGGTCGCCGCCCTGGTCGGCTCCCGCCTCCGCCGCCGTCCGGCCATGACGGCGGGCATCAGATAGGCGACCAGCACCTCGCGCCAGAGCACGAACGGCGGCGGGCCGGCGTCGGGGTCGGTGGCCTTCTGCTTCTTCCTGCGGGGCATGCGGGCTCCCAGGGATCTGGTTAGGTAGCTAATTACTACTGGTTAGGTGGCTAACTATTGGGGCGTGGAGTGGGCGGGCCGCCGGATCGGCTCCGGTGTGGCCCGCCGGGGTGGTCCGCCGTTGAGGCTGTGGTCAGTCCGCGGTGAGCGCGTCCATGCCGGCGACCAGCCGGGCCAGCAGGTCCAGGAAGACCGTGCGCTCCTCGACCGAGAGGCCGCCGACCATCGCCTGCATCCGCTCGTAGTGTTCGGGGGCCATGTCACGCAGTCGCTGGGCGCCGCGCGCGCTCAGCATCACGACGTTGCCCCGGCCGTCCTCGGTGGACGGGCGCCGGGCGACCAAGCCGTCTCGTTCGAGCCCGTCGACCAGGCCGGTCACGGTCGCCCGGGAGACGCCGAGTGCGGACGCCAGCTGCGACGGCGACTTCTCGCCGCCGTGGTCCTCCAGCTCGGCCAGCAGCCGGTAGCGGCCGGTGGACAGGCCGAAGCGCGCGAAGTGCGCCTCGCCGGCCTGGCCGAGCCGGGCGCCGGCGGCCATCAGCCGCGCCGCGACCAGGACCGCCTGCGGGTCGGCCGTCAGGCCGTACCGGGACAGCTGCCGGCGGGCCTGGTCGAGCGTGGGTGCGCCGTTGCCGGCCTCGTGCTGCTGAACCATGAAAGTAATATGGCACCTAACCAGATCGTGGTCAAGCCGGAGCGGGTGGTCTGCGGGTGGCCTGTGCCGCGCAGCGGCCGCCACTCCGACGCGGCACCCGTTGGACTGATGTCCCACACTTCCCCTACCGTCCACATACTTTCACACTAATTCGTATAGGGATTCCCGTATTTGACGCGCCGTGTTAGCGTGCGGCAGCCAGCTTCTCACCGTCGAGGAAGTGGGTCCCGAAAATGAGTCATGAATTCTCCCGCAGGGGATTTATCGGCAGTACCGGAATGGCCGCCGCCGGGGTCTCCGCCGCCTCCCTGGGCCTGGCCGCCACCGGCGCCGGGCGGGCCGCGGCCGCGCCGGTCGAGCAGCCCGAGGGGTACACCGTGTTCCCCCCGGACTCCCGCTACGAGACGCTCAGCCAGGGCTTCAACCAGCGCTGGCGGAGCAGTCCGGCCTACATCCGGCTGGTGGGCAACGAGGCCGACGCGGTGGCCGAGCTGAGGTCCGCGCTCGACCACGGGCTGCGGCCGACGGTCCGCGGCGGCGGCCACTGCTACGAGGGCTTCGTCGACAACGACCGGGGCGTCATCCTCGACCTCAGCACCCTGCGCGGGGTCGGGACCGCGACCGACAAGTTCGGCGGGGCCACCTACGCGGTGGAGGGCGGCGCCACCAACTGGGACATCTACACCACCCTGTTCCGCACCCACGGGGTGACGCTCCCGGCCGGCTCCTGCTACTCGGTCGGCGCCGGTGGCCACATCGCCGGCGGCGGGTACGGACTGCTCTCCCGCCGGCACGGGCTGACCGTCGACCACCTGGTCCAGGTCGACGTGGCCACCGTCCGCGGCGGCCGGGTCGAGCTCACCCGGGCCCACCGGGCGGACCCGGAGGGCTCACCGGAGCGCGAGCTGTTCTGGGCCCACACCGGGGGCGGCGGCGGCAATTTCGGCGTCGTCGTGCGCTACCACTTCGCCCACGACCTGCCGAAACCGCCGCCCCGGGTCTGGCTGAGCAGCGTCGCCTGGAAATGGGCGGACCTGCTCAAGCACCCCGAGGACTTCCGCACCCTGCTGGAGAACTTCGGCGCCTTCTTCGCCCGCCACAGCGACCGCACGGAGACGGTCTACCGGGGGCTGTTCTCCATCCTCCACCTCACCCACCACTCCAACGGGAACGTCGTCCTGTTCAGCCAGTGGGACGAGGACGACCCCGCACCGCTGGACGAGTACCTCGCCCAGGTGGAGCACGGGATGCGGACCCGGGCCGGCGTCCAGACCCACAAGGCCGGCCGGCTCCTCCTGCCCTACCCGGACAAGCGGCGCCGGATGCCCTGGTTCCAGGCGACCATGACGGTCAACGGCTCCGGCGCCAACCAACGCGGCAAGTACAAGTCCGCCTACCACCGCAAGCCCTTCACCGCCGCCCAGATCGACGCCTGGTGGTCCTGGCTCACCCGCGACGTCGAGGGGATCGACCTCACCCAGACCCTGGTCCAGATCGACTCCTACGGCTGCCAGGTCAACGCCCGCGCCACCACCGCGGCCGCCATCCCGCAACGCGACTCGATCCTCAAGCTCCAGTACCAGACCTACTGGACCGACCCCGCCCAGGACGCCGGCCACCTCGCCTACCTCCGCGGCCTCTACCAGGACACCTACCGCTCCACCGGCGGCATCCCCGAGCCCGACACCGACACCGACGGCGCCTACGTCAACTACCCCGACACCGACCTCGGCACCACCGCCGACCCCCGCCCGCCCTACCAGCGCCTCTACTACAAGCAGAACTACCCCCGCCTGCAAGCGGCCAAGAAGCTCTGGGACGAGCATGACGTCTTCCACCACGCCCAGTCCATCACCCTGCCGTCCTGACCGCACACGCAGAGCCATGTCGACCATCCGGTAAACGGATGATATCGGGGTGAAAGGTGCGAGTAAAGAGCTCTGAGTGACGGACTGCCCCGAGTGCGGACAGCTCGCCGGACCTCCTCGCGAGGTCGGAGCGGGCTCGGCGCGCTCGGCGCAGAGTCCTCAGGTGTGCGCATGTTTCGGAGGGTCCACTCGGACTGATGCTGACTTTTGCTGACCTAAGCTGGTGGTCCGTCGGGTCCGATCGGTGTGATCCGAAGCTCACCTTCTGGCATCAAGTCAGCTGTGGCATTCGTTGGTTCCCACCGTCGTCCCGCGCGGTGCCCTCGTAGAGCACGAACTCCGTCTCCACCCCCCACCCCCGCCCTCACACCAAGGCTGGCGAGGCGGTGCTGCTGCTCGGCCAGCACGGTGGCCGGGGCGAGCGGGTGCGGAAGCCCGCCGCTGATCGGATCGGCGAACACCACGACCGTGGACGGCAGCCACGGCAGCCACGGCAGCCACGGCAGCACCCGGGCCCGCTGTACGTCGGGCAGGAGCGCGATGTCGCCGAAGCCGCTCGCCCAGGAGAACGGCCCGTTCGCGGGGGCGGCCATGCCCAGGTCGGTGCCGATCACGTACCCGCACATCTCCGGAGCCAGAGCTCCCGACCGCAGCCGCTCCACCAGGTGGGCCGCGTCGAACTCCTTGCCCTTGAGCCGGCCTTGAGTGTCGACGGTACCCAGAAGCACGGTGTCGATTCCGAAGGCGTCGACCAGCTGGTCCAGTCGCCCGACCGGTGGAACCGATGACGATGCCGAGGGCTGGGCCGCACGGGTGCGGGCGGTGCGAATGGTCGCGCTCATACGATCTGCGTCTCGACCCGGGCCAGATGGGGATCGTTCACCACCGGCACACTGAACTTGCTGCCGGCGAGCCGCCACCAGGCCCACGCCAGCGCGAGGACCACGAGCAGGGTGACCGGCGCGTAGTTGAACGCCGTGGCGGTCACCGGGGTGCGTTGCGGCAGGCAGACCAGCACCGTCAGTACCACCACCCAGGCCACGGCGGCGATCCCGACGGGCCTGCTCCACCGGCCCAGGTTCCACGGGCCCGGGACGAACCGGGCGCCTTGGCGCAACCGAAGGAACACCGGAAGGACGTAACTGGGAGTCATCCCGATGACGTTCACGGCCGTGATCGCGCCGTAGGCGGTGGCGGACCACAGCGACGGCATGGCCAGGACGAACGCCACCGACACCGCCAGCCACACCGCCGCCACCGGAACCCCGGCCGGCGACACCCGGCGCCACATGGCGGATCCGGGCAGCGCGCCGTCCCGAGCGACGGCGTAGATCATCCGGGACGCCGCCGTCGTCTCCGCCGAGCCGCAGAACAACTGGGCGCCGATCACGATCAGCAGCAGCAGCTTCGCGCCGTCCGTCCCGACCGCGTCCAGGAAGATCTGGGCGGGCGGTACGGCGGCGGCAGCCGTTCCGTTGTAGTCCTGGACCGAGAACAGCAGGCCGGCCAGCAGTACGAAGCCCGTCAGCAGGGAGGCCCAAATGGCCCGGACGATGCCGCGAGGCGCGGCGACCCTGGCGTCCTTGGTCTCTTCCGACAGGTGCGCGGAGGCGTCGTAGCCGCAGAAGGTGTAGCCGGCGAGCAGGAGACCGATCGCCGAGACGTAGACCGGGCTGGACCAGCCGGTGTCGTTGGAGAAGTGTGTGAACACCCAGGACGGGGACTGGTGGTGGGAGGGGATGGCGGCGAGCACGCCGACGATCACGGCGACGCCCAGCAAGTGCCACCACACCGAGATGCTGTTGAGCAGGCTCACCACGCGGACCCCGAGGACGTTGAGCAGGGCGTGCAGCACCAGGACGCCGGCGAAGATCGCCAGGATCAGGCCTGGGGTCGGTGTGACGCCCCACTGGAGTCCGGCGAACGCGGCGATGAACGAGGCCGCGCCGTAGTCGATGCCGGCGATCCCGCCCAGCAGACCGAGGAGGTTCAGCCAGCCGGTCACCCAGGCCCAGCGCGGGCCGCCGAGCCTCTGGGCCATGTAGTAGAGGCCGCCGGAGGTGGGGTAGGCGCTGGTGACCTCGGCCAGGGCCAGGCCGACCAGCAGCACGGCCAGGCCGACGGCGACCCAGCCCCACATCATCACGGCTGGTCCGCCGGTGACCAGGCCGAATCCGAACAGCGTCATGCAGCCCGACAGCACGCTGATCACCGAGAAGCTGACCGCGAAGTTGCCGAAACCAGTCATTCTGCGGACGAGTTCGGGCTCGTAGCCGAGCGACCGGAGATGGTCGTCGTCCCCGTGGGCGGGAGCGGACCGGTGGGGCCAGGACATGGCGGGACCTCCGTGGTGAGATGGGTATCGGGACCGGCATGGGCGCCGGCCGGGGATCAGCCGGTGGCGGCGTAGGACTGGGCCGTCACCTGGCGGAGCAGGTCGTACGGCCGCTCCGACAGGCTCTGCCAGGGCTGTGCGGAGACGAACGGGGCCATGGCGGTGAGGACTTCGGCCGCCTCGCGGCGCTGACGGGCCGCCCACAGGGCGTGTGCGAGGTGGCCCTCGTCGCCGACCGGCCACCTGTCCCGTCCGAGCGCGGCCCGCCAGTGCTCGAACGCGCGCAGCACCGTGGCGCGGACCGTCTGGTCGTCCGTCCACTGCAGCTGGACCGCGTCCTTGCGCCGGGCCCGGCGGTAGCGGTCGACGTACAGGTACAACGGCAGGGCGTGGAGCGCGGAGCCCTCCGGGGCGCCGGGCAGGTAGGTGGCCAGGAAGCCGGCCGCTGGCCCGCTCTCCCCGCGGGACAGCCAGAAACGGAGCAGCCGGTGAAACGCCTCCCGGCCCCACGGATCCACCCGGCGCGCCTGGTCGAACAGGCCCCACGGGCCGGGCGGAAGCATCTCGTCGCAGGCCTGGACGCGATGCTCGGCCCGGAGCAGACCGGAGTCCAGCTGAGCGAGAGTGAGCAGGCCAAGCCACGGCACGGGGTCGTCGGCCAGCACCGAGGCCGCCAGCCAGCACCACTCCCGCGCCGCGGCTTCGAGCGCCACCGCGTCACGCGAACCGGGCTGCCGCCGGCCGGCCGGCAGAGCACGGTCGACGGCGACCCTCGACTGCAGCGCGGTCAGGCCGAAGGCGGCGGGCTCCTCGGCAGCCCAGATCCGGAGCACATCGGTGTGGCCGGCCACCGCACCGAGAGCCTGGGTACGCGACGCCCACGCACCCGGGTCACCCCACGTCGCGGCCAGCAACGCGCGGGCCGACCACCACCGCCCGTGACGCAGCTCCTCCACCGCCACCCGCAGATCGCCGTCGTGGCCGGCAGGGTGCTGGACGAACCGACCTGGATCGAGGGCGAAGGCTGTGTTCACGGCCGGATCCTTTCTGGAGACGGTGCCTGGTCGCGCCCGAGCACGGGCGGGAGGGCCGGGCAGGTCCGACGGCCCGAGTCGGTGTGATAGGTGAAGCTGACCGGCGCTGCCGGATTCGGGTGGCTCATACGGAACCATCAGCCAAACTCGGTGTGACAGTGCAGACTTGTTGCATCGCGTGGTGGTGATGTTGAAAATCCGCCCATGACCAGCGAAGTCGGCGGCCAAAGGAATCCGGGGGACGCAATGACGCGATGGGGACGGCTCGCCGTGCTGCGTAAGACTGCCGGCTACACCCAGGAACAGCTGGCGGCGGCGATGGACGTGGACCGGACGACTATCCACCGGTGGGAGAACGGCAAGGCGACGCCGCGCCCGTGGCAGATGCCGAAGCTCGCCCGACTGCTGAAGGTCTCCCGGGACGAGTTGCGCGCAGGCGTTTTCGGTAACCCGGATGCCGATCGCACTCCGAGCTCGGAAGGAGCGGCGACGAGAGACGAGCGCCTGTCCACCGCACCCTCGGCGCCAGGACCAGGTACCAGCGGGCAAGGAGCCGCGTCCATCGCCGGCGAGGCCGGACCGCGCCTTTCCGTGGTGGATGCCCTGATCGGCGACTGGGCATCCATCGACTCGAACACGCCGGCCCCCACTCTGTCGCTGTGGGTGACCGGGGAAGACGTCGCTATCGCGGAGGGCATGCTCGGCATGTTCCGCCAGCTCGACCACACACACGGGGCCCGCGGGCACTGGCAGCAGGTCAGCTCCTACATCGACACCGAACTCGAAGGCCTTCTGCGTCGGCCGGCCGTCGACGAACAGGTCGCACGTCAACGTGCCCGGCTCACGGTCGGGTTCTGCGAGCTCGCCGGGTACCAGGCCGTCGACATCGGCAGCCCCGAGCGGGCCCAGGAGTACTACCAGCGGGCCTTGGCCCTGACGACGGTTACCGGCGATCGGCCGTACGGCGCCTACCTCGTGGCAGTGAACCTCGGACACCTGGCCTTGCACTGCGGGGACCCGGAGACCGCTCTGCGGTGGGCCTCCTCCGCCCGCGCCGCAGCCGGTTCCACCGCGAGCCCGGCCACGCGGGCGGCCATCACCGCCGTCGTCGCCCGGGCGAACGCCAGAATGCTCAGGGAGAGCGAGGCGACGAAGCTGATCCTCGAAGCCGAGAAGCTCCTCGACGCAGCCGACGCGGACGACGAACCCGTCTGGATCCGGTACTTCACCCACGCCTACCTCGCGGACGAGGCCGCGCACTGCCTTCACGACCTCGGCCGAGCACCGGACGCCAGGATCCAGCTCGCCGACGCCCTCGGAGGCGTCGGCAAGGACAGAGTCCGTCGGCGCGCGATCGACGCGGCTCTGCTCGCCGCGACCTGGCTGCGCAGCGGGGACGTCGACCAGGCGTGCGCGGTTGGCCGTGATGCCGTCGCCTACGCGGCCAGGACAGGATCAGGGCGGTGCGTCGAGCGGGTGGCCGGCGTCCTGGCCGACCTGCAGAGACACGCCGACTACGTCGCGGTCCGGGAACTGCGAGAGTTCGCCCGGGCCGTGCTGCCGGACGCCGACAGACTGGCGGTCAGGCTGGCAGGCGGCTCATGATGCGTCGGTAGAAGTCGAGTTCGGCGCGGAGCGCCTGCTCCCGTGCCGAGGGTGCCGACAGATAGTGGTCGCCGCCCTCCACCAGGAGGCTGCCATGGTCACCGCCTCGGCCGGCCAGCTCCTCGGCGAAGTGCATGGCCTCCCCGGCAGACGTGATGGTGTCGGCGGAGCCGTGGATCACCAGCACGGGGCAGCGGACCCGCTCAGCCCTCACCGCGCCCGCCGGGCCGCGCAGCGCAGCGGCGTGCGGGCGCTGGAACGCTGGAACGGACAGTTCCCACCCACCGGGGTCGATGATCGCCGAGATGGCTGTCGCGGCGGTGAACGGTCCCGGACGGCAAGCCGCCTGGAGCGCTGTGTACCCGCCCGCGCTCGCCCCGCTGACGAACACCGCGCCAGGAGTCGCCTGGCCGGTCGTGAGGAGGTGCTCTGCGACGGCCGCGCAGTCGTCGACGTCGTAGGTGCCCCAGCGGCCGTGCAGCGACTGCCGGAAGGCGCGGCCCTGACCCGTGCTGCCTCGGTAGAGGACCTCGGCGACGGTGAAGCCGTGGCTGACGAAGTACTGGGTGACCCAGTCCAGCCGGAGGGGGACGTCGTCCGTCGGACCAGGGTGGGCCCGGACGAGCAGAGGTCCCGGTTGCGGGTCCCCAGGTGGCAGGTGAAGCAGGAAGCGCACCAGCCCGCCCGGACCCGAGGCGGTCTCGACCGAGGGCGGAATCGGAGTCCAGGGCACCGGGAACTCGGGAGCCTTGCCCGCTGGGAAGGCCTGGGAGTCAGTGCTCGCTGCCAGATCGACTGACCAGATGGCTGACGGGCTGCTTGGCGTGGAGCCGATCACGGCCAGGAGGCTGCCGTCGACGGTGACGTACGGCTTCACGGATGTGAGATTCGAACCGACCTGTCGCCGACGGCCCTTGCTTTCGACGGCGATCAACTCGGTGGCGAACCCGTCCATTGCCGTCAGCACGACGGTGCCGTCTCCGGTGAAACCGTACGATTGGTAGCCGCCTTCCCAGGGGGCCGGCGCGCAGTCCGCCTCGATGGGCGCGACCGCCTCCACCACGCTGTTGCGCAGCCGGTAGAGGTTCCACCACCCTGTCCGGTCCGACATGAAGTACAGCAGGCCGTCTGGCCCCCAGGACGGTTGCACCGCCGACTCCCCGCGGCCGCCGGCCACAACGCGGCTCGGTCCGACGGTGTCCGACCGGATGTCGGCCAGCACAAGGCGGGCGCTGTCCCACGGCATCCGGTCGCGCTGCCATTCCACGTAGGCCAGGGTGCCCCTCGCCAGCCGAGGAGAGCCGAGGAAGCCGCGGGAGCGGACGAGGACCCGGGAGCGCCCGGCCCGGGACACGGCGATGATCTCGTCCACGGTGTCATCCCCGCGCACCGCGAGCAGGCCGCCGCCTGGTGCGGTAGCGAGGTCTCCGTACTGCGCGGATCCGGCGACCGCGTCGATCAGCTCCGGCACGCGGCCGGCCGCGTGCCGGAGGAGGGACCCGTCGTCACCGACGAACCAGACTCCGTCCGCTGTCACCGTGAAGTCGCCGCCACCGTAGGCATGGAGCCGGCCTCCGACCGAGAAGTCGGGGGGCGTCACCGCGACGGTTGCGCCCGATGCGTCCGTGCGCATGACCCGGCGGACTCCGCCATGATCAGGATCCGACTGCAACCACCACAGCGAGCCTGACGCCGACCGGAGCTCGTCGCACGTCACCACTTTCCGGGCCACCCACTCGGGCGGGAGCCCGATGCCGTCGATCATGCGGTCGCGGTCCTCTCGGCGGGGGCTGCAGGCTGCTCGTAGGCTATCCGTCGCCTGGAGAGCAACCGTACCCGGCCGCTGGCCAAGAAGCCTTCGGGGCCGACAACGATGGCTTTCCCATAGAGGATTTCGACGACGGGCGTGACGCGCCCGAAGGTCAGCCGGACACGGACTTGGGGACGAACCGAGGGAGAGTGACGTCGCCGACCACCGCCACGCCGAGGAGGCGCATCCGGCGAGTGCTTCCGCCGGGGTAGTCGGCTGGGCGGAGGAAGCGGGCGCGGCGGAGTTGCCCACGAGCAGGATCTCGTCGATGCAGCGACAGTCCGATTGGGCGCGTCTTCGTGCCACTCTCGACCGCGAAGTCGCCTGGTCAACACCTGGTTTCCCGCATGGATGCCACATCGGTGCATCAATTGTGCGCTGTTCGGATGCGTCGCGCAGGGGTTCCCTGGTGTTCACCTGAAGGCCTGGAAAGCCGTCGTCGACGGCCGTCCCTGCCGCCGATTCGGCGTGCTCGTCGGAGCATCGGCCGAACCGTACGACCTTCGAGCGGAGACTGACATGCAGTCGTCGTTGAATCCGGCGAGTTCTGCGTCGCCCACGCCTGCCGCGCGTCCGGGCTCGCCGACCTGGTTGGTCACTCCGGGTATCGTGCCTGCGCGGTTCGCCACGGCCGTCGCCTCTGGTGCCGCGGTGGCGTTGCTCGACTTGGAGGACTCGGTACCCGCCGAGGCCAAGGCCGTCGCCCGGGCGTCGGTGCTCGCCTTCGTAGGCACCCGGTCGGCGGATGAGGCCGGACCACTTGTGGGCGTGCGGATCAACGTCGTGGACGGTGCCGAGGGTCGGCGAGACGTCGCCGCGATGACCGAGCGGAACGTGTGGCCGGACCTGATCCTGGTGCCGAAGGTCGAGTCGAGCCTCGACATCGGGGCCGTGGTGCGGACCGTGGCCGGGGCGCACCCGACGACGCAGGTCTGGGCGCTGATCGAATCCCCGCAGGCGATCGTCGGCCTGTCCGACATCGTGCAGACTCCAGGTCTGGCGGGGGTGCTGTTCGGCGCTGCCGACTACGCGGCAGCCGCCGGCTGCCGGATCACGTCCCGGGCATTGTGGTACCCGCGTTCCCAGCTCGTCACCGCAGCGGCGGCCGTCGGCATCCCCGCGATCGACTCCCCGTTCTTCGCCCTCGACGACATGGAGGCGTTGCGCAGGGAGACGCTGGAGGCGGTTGAACTGGGCTTCGCCGGCAAGGTGGCGATCCACCCGCGCCAGCTGCCGGTGATCGAGGAGGCGTTCGCCCCCAGCCCGCGCGAGCTCGAAGCGGCCCGGGCCGTGCTCGCCGCAGCCGACCGGGCGAGTGCCGGCGTCACCACGGCGGAGGGAGCGATGGTGGGCCCGCCTCTCGTCGCGGCGGCCCGCGCCGTCGTCCGTCGGGCCGACCGAGCCCTCAGGTTCACCACCCAGACAGCGAAGGTGAGATGACCATGCACCAGAGCCAGGCGGACTCTGTCCCGAGTGGGTTCCGCCCCGTCGGAGACAACCGGGTTCGCGAGGTCGTCGGGCTGGGCCTCGACGAACTCCTCCCCGGTTTGGTCATCGAGCACCGGCCGGCGCGGACCGTGACCGAGACCGAGCACGTCCAAGTCCTTGCGCTGATGGGCAACGAGGCACCCATCCACTCCGACACCGAATACTGCCGCCGCACCGGGCATCCGCAGGTCCTGGTGTGCGGGATGCTCACCCTCAACGTCGTGCTCGGCATGACGGTCCGCTCCACCAGCGGAATGACCACCGGCAACCTCGCCCTGGACGAGGTCCGCTGGGAGAGGCCCGTCCGCGTCGGCGACACCTTGTCCGCGCGCAGTACCGTCCTGGCCGCCCGCCGCTGCAACAGCCGCCCCGAGGAGGGCATCGTCACCTGCCGCGTCGAGGGCTTCAACCAGGACGGCGAGCGGGTCGTCACCGGCACCCGGACCTTCCTCGTCCCCGCCGACCCGGCCGTGCTGCGCGACGCCACCGGCTACTAGAGAAGAGGGGAGTACCGAAGCGTGGACGTGGATTTCACCGAGGCTGACCCGGGCCAGTGGGAGGAGTACGCCGCCCTCGCTCGCCGTGCCTACGGTCAGCCGGTGCCCGACATCGCGCGCCTGGGCCCGCACGCCGACCGGCGTGTGGCGCTACGCGGCGACAGGGTCGTCGCCGGGGGCCTGGGCCTGCTGATACCGCAGTGGTTCGGCGGCCGCCCGGTGCCCGCCGCGAGCATGTGCTGCGGCTGCGTCGCCCCGGAGGAGCGTGGCGGCCGGCTCGCTGCCCGCCTGGTGGGCGAGCGGCTGCGCGTCCTGCAGGAACAGGGCGCGGTCCTCGCCACGCTGTGGACGGCCTCCAACGGATACGTGCGCCGGCTGGGCTGGGAGGCCCCGGCACAGGTGTTCTCCTGGACGCTGCCGACCGGCGCCCTCAAGCAGACCACCGCCGAGGCCATGGAGATCACCCACGGCGACACCGGGCAGTTGACGGGTCTGCGTGAGCGCCTGGCCCGCCGGTGGAACGGGCCGTGGCAGCGTCCGGCCTGGTGGGGCGCCTGGCAGCAGGAGCAGCACCCGGACCTGGCCACCTACTCGTTCGCCGAGCCGGGCCGACAGCCGAGCGGGGTCCTGGCACTCGCGACTGAGCGCGGCCCGGACGGGCGGCAGTTGGTCGTCCACGACTTCTGGGCCACCGACCACCAGGTGGCCGATACGATGCTCGCCTTCCTCGGCCGGCACCATGGGCGCATCCCCACCGTCATGTTCCAGCGCACCGGCCTACCGCCCGGCTCATTGCTGCAGCACCGGCTCGCAGCCGGCGGTGCCGCGACCGCCAGATCCTGGCACCCCTGGATGCTGCGCGTCCTCGATCCAGCCCGCGCCGTCCGGCTACGCGGCTGGCCCGAGCACCTGGACACCGAAATCATGCTGGACCTCGTTGCCCCGGACAACACTGGCTCGAGTCGGCACACCCTGAGCATCGGCGGCGGCCGGGCCGAACTCGCCCCCCGCGACGCGACGAGCAGGGGAAGTGTCGACGTCACCCTGACCATGGCGCAGTTCGCGGTCTGGTATGCCGGCGGCTACCGCAGCCCGGCCGCCGCCGCGCTCGCCGGCCTGCACGGGGAGCCCTCCTCGCTTGCCCGCCTGCTGGCCGCCACCGCCGACCGGGAGCCCTGGCTCGCCGATTACTTCTGACCCATTGGCGACCGCACCCCACCGGCGTCGCCGGCCGTTGAACCCGTAGGAAGGAGCGCCCAGTTGAACCGAGGCCCGCCCCGTGCGCCACCGCGTTCCCGGCCCACCGAATCCATCCGCTTCCACGCCCGTTCGGAGACGTACCGCCATGACGACCGCCAAATCCACCAAGCCCTTCCCGCCCGAGCTGCACGACTGGGTCGCCGGCCACCTGCCCGACCTGGATACGAGCGAGGACCGCTCTTGGCCCCGGAGCAACTCCCTCGTGTGGCGCGTGACGGCCGGCACCCGCGCCGCCTACGTGAAGATCAGCCCCAGCGACCTCGACTACGAACGGGAGGTCGCCGGATACGCCTACGCCGAAGAGCACTTGGCCGACTGGGAGGCGCCGCGGCTGCTGGCCGCCGATCCGCGCCTGCGCGCGATCCTCAGCTCCCCGTTGCCCGGCCGCGTCGTGCGGGACCTTCCCCTGGAAAGGGACGTCGAGCTGCGACTGCACGAGGACGCCGGTCGGCTACTGCGCCGCTGGCACGACGCCTCCGCGCCCGGCACGGACGCGGACCGCGCCGCGGTGCGCGCCGACATTCAGGAGCAGACCCGGGAGGCCGCCGACTGCTTGCAGGGCACCGCGCCCCATCTGGCCGCAGACCGGCTCGCCCTCGTCGAGGCCGTGTCGGAGGAACTGGCCGACCTTGCCGAGCAGCTGCCGCTGGTCTACCGGCACGGCGACTACGAGACACGGAACTGGCTGTACGACGAGGAGACCGGACGGCACGGCCTGATCGACTTCGCGACGGCTGCGCACGGCATCGCCGCGGCGGAGTTCGTGTGGCTGTTCGGCGCGGTCTGGCCGCTGCGCCCGGACCTGCGCGAGGCGTACTTCGCCGGCTACGGCCGCCCGCTGACGCCCGAGGAGGGTCGGCTGCTGCAGCTGCTCACCGTCCGCCTCGGCGTCTCCTACCTGCGCAACGGCCTGGTCAAGGACCGGGCCGACCTCGTGGCGCGCGGCCACCTCGTCCTCAACCGAATGGTGGCCTACCGGCCGTAGCCCGATCGGTGCGCGGGCCTGGCTCGGGTCCGCTCACCGACCTCCGCAGCGACCTGGATCAGGAGTTGCCCCATGTCTCTCGCCCCCCACCTGCCCGGCCTCGCCGCGTCCACTGTGTGGAGCGGCGTCCCGCAGCCGCTGCGCGCAGCTGTCGAGGTCACCGCCGGTCCGGTGCTCGCCGCCACCGAGGCCGCGGCGGGCAGGACCGCCCGGCTGCGCCTGTCCCTGGAGGTCCCCGGCGGCCGGGTGTTCCTCAAGGCCACACCGCTGTCCCACCGCCATGCCCACACCCTGGACACCGAGGCCCTCGTCGCGCCCGCCGTCCGCTCGCTCGCACCCCGCCTGCTGCACCACGGCACTGCCGGCGGGTGGCGGTGGCTGCTGTTCGATCACGTCCTGGGCCGGACGGCTGACCTGTCCCCGGGCTCGGAGGATCTCGGCGCTGTCGCCCGCGTACTCCAGCGCCTCGCGGCGCTGCCCGCCCCCTGTGCCGCCCCGCTACGGGCCGAGGACCGCTGGGCGCACCTGGGCGCCGGCCTGGACCTCGGCCTGCTGGCCGGGGACCGGCTGGTGCACGCGGACCTGAACGCGGGCAACGTCCTCGTCCAGGACGACGGCACTGCCGTCCTGCTGGACTGGGCGCGGCCCGGCCGTGGCGCCGGATGGTTGAGCGTCGGCTTCCTGCTCGCGCAACTGATCGACGCCGGCACCTCCCCGGCCGACGCAGAGGACTGGGCCCGCCGGACGCTGCCCGACTGGGCCTCCGCCCCCGCCGACGCCGTCGATACGTTCGTCACCGCCCTCACCCGACGCAGGGCCGACCAGGCTGCCACCTGTGCGCCCGCCCGCCGCCAGGAGCGGGATGGACAACTGCGTTCCGCCATGGGCTGGCACCGCTTCCGCACCCATGCCTGACCGGCCCTCAGACCTCCGGCCGTCCGCCCGGCGCGGCCCGGTCCTGCCCTCACCACGCCGCCGAACGGGAGAGCCATGACTGACCCCGCCCCCTTGGCCGGCGGCCCCGTGCCCGCCGACGCGGCGACCGTGCGGGTGCCGATCACCGAACTCGAGGACCTGATGGCCCGGGCGTGCGCAACCGCGGGTGTTCCTGCCGGAGTGAGCCGCCGGGTGGTCGAGCACTTCCTGATCGGGGAACTGCGCGGCAAGCCCTCGCACGGGTTGGCGAAGTTCGCCTTCGAGTCCCGGTTCTTCCCCGAGCGGCAGGCTCCGCCCGAGGTGGTCCGCGAGCACGGGGTGTTCGCCGTCGTCGACGCGCACCGCGAGATCGGCCCGCTGAGCGCCGAATTCGCCGTCTCCGTTGCGGTGGAGCGAGCCGGCCGGCTCGGCGCGGGCCTGGTCGGGATGATCAACACTCAGCGCTACGGCGTCCTGTCCGCGTTCACCGAGGCCATTGCCGCACACGGCATGATCGGCATCGCCGCCAACACCTCCCGGCCCGAAGCCGTCCCGGTCGGCGGCCGCACCCCGGTCCTCGGCGTCAACCCGCTCTCCTTCGCCCTGCCCACCCTCGACGAACCGCTGACGGCGGACATGGGCACCACCCTCGCGCCGATGGGAGTGCTGTGGGAGCACCGGCGGTCGGGTCGGCCGCTGCCGGAGCACAGCTTCGTCGACGCCGACGGACACACCACCCGCGACCCCGACGGAGCCGTCTCCGCGGTCGTCTTCGGCACCCACCGCGGCTTCGCGCTCTCCCTCCTCCTGCAAACGCTGACCGGCTCCCTGTTCGGCTTCCCGATGGGCACCGACGTCCACGACACCTACAGCACCGGCTACGCCTTCATCGCGCTCGACCCCTCCTTCGCCGACCCCGACCGCAACGCCGCCACCGCGAACAGCCGCCTCGTCGGCCGCCTGCGTACCGCCTCCGCCGCCGACGGCACCTGGCGCCTACCAGGCGAGCAAGGCCGCGCCCGCGAGGCCGCAGCCCGGGCGGTCGGCACGATCCCCGTGCCCACACCGGTCCTCGCCCGACTCCGGGCCCGCGCCACCGGCGACTTCACCTCCGACTGACTCTCAGGAGCCCGCTCTTGAAGCCCACCAAGTTCCACTGGTTCCTGCCGACCGGCAGCGACGGTCGCACCCTGACCACCGGGATGCGCGGCACCCACGGGCCCGGCCACGACACCACCACGGTGATCGGTCCAGGCGCCGACCGGCACCGCGCCCCCGACCTGCGCTACCTCACCCAGATCGCGCAGGCCGCCGAGCACATGGGTTTCGACGCGGTCCTCACCCCCGCCGGCACGTTCAGCGAGGACCCATGGATCACCTGCGCCGCCCTCGCCCAGGCCACCGAGCACCTGAAGTTCCTCGTCGCGCTGCGTCCGGACGCGATATCACCGACGCTGGCCGCGCAGATGGCCGCGACCTTCCAGCGCCAGTCCCGGGGCCGACTACTACTGAACGTCGTCACCGGCGGCGAGGCGGTCGAGCAGGCCCGCTTCGGTGACCACCTCGACAAGGCGGCGCGGTACGTGCGCACCGATGAGTGGCTGACCGTGCTGCGCGGCGCCTGGATGCCCGAGCCGTTCGACTTCGTCGGTGCGCACTACGACGTACGCGGCGCAGCCGTCTTCTCCCCACCCGACCACGCACCGGGCGTGTACTTCGGCGGCTCCTCCGCCGAGGCCGGGCCGGTCGCGGCCCGCCACGCCGACGTCCACCTCACCTGGGGCGAGCCGCCCGCCGCGGTCGCCGCCAAGTTGGAGCGCATCCGCGCCCTGGCTGCGGCCACCGGGCGCACAGTGCGGTTCGGTGTCCGGTTCCACGTCGTCGCCCGCGACACGAGCGAGCGGGCGTGGGCCGCCGCCGAGCGCCTGCTGACCGGGATCGACCCGGTGCACGTGAAGAGGGTGCAGGCCACGCTCGCCGGCAGCCAGTCCACCGGCCAGGCCCGGCAGAGCGGCCTGCACGCCGCCTTCCGGGACAGCGGCCGCCCCGCCGACCTGGAGGTGTACCCGAATGTGTGGGCCGGGGTGGGGCTGCTGCGCGGCGGCGCGGGCACCGCGCTGGTCGGCTCGCACCGGGAGGTCGCCGACCGGATCGCCGAGTACACGGCGCTGGGTATCGAGGAGTTCATCCTGTCCGGGTTCCCGCACCTGGAGGAGGCGTACGAGGTCGGCGAGGGCGTCTTGCCGCTGCTCGGTGCGGGCGCGGCGGCGGTGGGCCGGTGAACGCCGCCGTGAACGTGTTGGTGGTCGGCGTCGGCCCGCACACTCGCCTCAACCACCTGTCGGCGCTGGCCGCGGCCCAGGACGCGGGCCTGGCCGGGACGGTCACCGGCGTCGACCTGCCTCACGCGGCCGTCGCCGCGGTCGAGTACGGCACGCCCGGCCGGCTGCGGCGGATGCCGGTCGTGGCCGTCCAGCAGATCCCGGCCACCCGCCAGACGCTGCCCAGAGGGGTTCGGCAGGTGTTGGAGGGCGTGGTGAGGCGGGAACGGATCGGCGCGGTGGTCGTGGCGACCGAGCCGTCGGTGCACTTGCCGTACGCGCTGTGGGCGATGGAGCGGGGCCTGCCGGTACTGCTCGACAAACCGCTGACCGTGCACCCCGCCGCGTCCACCGACCCGGCGGCCGCAATGGCTATCGCCGACGACTTCGAAACCTTGCTGGACGCTTACCGGGCGGCGCGGCGGCGCGATCCGCGGATGGTGGTCAGTGTGCTGAGCCAGCGCCGCTGGCACCCCGCGTTCCGCCTCGTGCGGGAGCTGATCGGCGAGGTCGCCGAGACCACGAACTGCCCGGTCACCTCGATCCGGTCCAGCCACGGCGACGGCCAGTGGCGTCTGCCGGACGAACTCGTCGACCTCAGCTACCACGGCTTCGACCGCGGCTACGGCAAGGCCGCGCACTCCGGCTACCACCACTTCGACGTCGTGCCGTGGTGGCTGGCCGCCGGCGAGCGCCCAGGCAAGGAGATCGACGAGATCGAGGTCCACGCCGCGTGCACCAGGCCCGCCGACTTCCTCGCCCAGCTCACCGTCGCCGACCACGAGCTGCTGCTGCCCGGCCTCGCCGACCGTAACCCGTATACCGAGCAGGACCTGCACCGGCTCACCGCCGGCTTCGGCGAGGTGGACGTGTTCCTCAATGTGGCCTACCGCAGCCGCGGGCGCACGATGGCGCTCGGCAGCCACAGCCTCGCGCACACCACCTTCTCCCAGCGCGGCAACCTCCACCCCGAACCCGGCGGCCTGTACAAGAGCAACGGCCGCATCGGGCAGGAGACCCACATCATCCAACAGGGCCCCTTCCAAGCCCTGCACCTGCACATTCTGCAGTCCCTCCACGCCGACCAGGACGGCATCGACCGGCGGGCACCGGGCGGCGCCGACCACATCGAGCTCCACGTCTTCCGCAACAACAAGATGTGCCCCGACTGGGAACGGCACCGCACGCTCGGCTTCGCGGACCTCGTCCAAGGCAGCGGCACCGGCGCGGTGCTGCCCACCCAGCGCTCGGCCCGTACCTGCGCCATCGTCGAGTTCCTCTCCAACCTCGCCGGTCGAATCCCCCGCACGGCGATGGCCTCCGACCTGGCCGACCACCGACGCCCGGCCCGGCTGATGGCCGCGGCCTACCTGTCGATGGCCCGCCGGTACGCCGACGGCGGCCGGCCCACCGCCCCCGCGGTGCTCGACTTCCACCCCGCGCCCGCCCCGGCCGACCGCCGCGCCGACCAGGCCCTCGCCGCCCTGGGAGCAGCGCGATGACGGCTCCGTTCAGCACCGACCGCACCGCGCCCGACCTGGCCGCGGTCCTCGGCCCGCACCTGTACCGGGTCCTCGCCGCATGCCGGCCACATGCGGGCCGACTCACCCATATCGAGGCGTGCACGGGCGGTAACGTCAGCCACGTCTTCCGCGTCCATGGCGAGGCGGGCCGCGTCATCGTCAAGGTCCGCAGCCGCCGCTTCGCCGGGATCGCGCACCTCACCACCGACCCGGCGCTGATCGGAGTCGAGCAACGGGCCCTGACGCTCCACCATGGCCTGTTGCCGGACCTGTTTCCCAGGATCCTGGCATTCCTTCCCGAAGCGCACGCCATGATGATGACCGACGTCTTCCCCGACGGCCGCACCTGGCGCGAGCACCTGGAGGAGCGCTGCGCCACCACCGAGGAGTGCACACGCCTGGGCCGGGCCCTGGCCCGGATCCACCACGCCACCGCCGGCCTGCCGCCGCTGCGCGACGGGGACGGAGACGATCTCTTCCGCGCCGAGCACGCCTACGGCTACGTCCTGCGCGCTGCCGGCCACCGAGCTCTGGACGAGGCGTGCCGCCGCCTGGACGCCCTGCCCGGCCACCAACTGATCCTCGGCGATGCCTGCCCGAAGAACCTCAGCCTCGCCGACGGGCGCACGGCGTTCGTCGACCTCGACAACGTCCACACGGGTGCCCCGCTGTTCGACACCGGCTACCTCCTCGCCCACCTGGTCCTGCACCACGCGGCCGGGCCTGAGCAGCAGCACCCGCTTGCCGCCGCGTTCCTCGACGCCTACACCCTCCCTGGCCCACCCCGCCGCTGGCAGCAGGACGGCCTCCTCGCGACGGTGACCGCCGGCGTGCTGCTGTACAGGCTGGAGGCCCGCATCGTCCCCTACCCGCCGACCGCTCCGCCCGGGACCACCGACCTGCTGCGCCGCCGTCTCCGGGGCCTGCTGGATGCCGGGCCGTTCACCGTCCTCGACCTGCTGGACATCGCCGCCGGGCTGGAGGCGGAGTGAGTATCACTGTCACTCAGGCCGGCGATCGGCCGGACCTGGTCGCGCTCGCCGAGCTGAGCGCCCGCGGCATCAACGTCCCCAGCGTCCAGTCCATCGCAGTCGACCAGAGCCCGTTCGCCCGCCCCACCTTGGCCTGGACCAGGCACCCCGCGCCGGGCGTCGCCCTCACCGCCCGGACCGTCGACCTCGGCGACGGCTGCTTCACCAACGCCTACACCCTCACCACCGACCTCAACTGCACCCGTTGCCGACCCGTCTCCTCACCGACCGGCTTCCACCTGCGTCACCTCGTGACGAGCTCTGCGGTCGCCGCGGTCTCAGGCACCTTCGCCTTCATCTCCGACGACCCCGCCTACCAGCCCGCCGAACCCCGCCTCGACCTGGCCGTCCGCGACCACCACGCCGCCAGCCTGCCCACCGTCACCAAGCCCGCCCTCCTCATCCACCGCGACCGCCCGACCATCCGCACCGTCGCCGCCACCGGCACCCTCACCGTCGCCGGCCACCCGCACACCTGGACCGGTTCCAAGGAACCACCCCCGGCCCAGCCCGGCCACCTCACCGTGTTCGGCGCGGCCAATTGCCACATCCGCTACCACGACGACCCGCGCACCGGTTTCCGCCGCGATGTCGACCCGGCAGGCAACACCACCCCTCGTAACGTGGACGCGCTCGACTGCACCGTCACCCGCACCCCGACCGGGCCTCGGATCACCGCCCTGCACCCCGGGGGAGGCGCCGATCTGTTCGCCGGCGCCTACGTCTTGCGCGCCTACCCGCCCTGGCCCGCCAACCTCGTCATCGGCGCACCCATCCACGTCACCGCGCTCGACACCCTCGCGATCGCCGATATCGAAAGCGCCTTGTCGTTGGGCCCGTCCGCGGCCAACGCCGCCGCCGGCCGCACCAGCGCCTGGGACGCGAGCCTGGGTGTCGCCCCATTCCGGCCCGACGCTCGCTACGCCCGCACCATGCTCACCCTCGACGATCGGACCCTGAGCCTGGTCGTCCTCGACGGAGCGCCCCTGGCCCGCACCTTCCAGGGCGTCACCGTTCAGGAGGCCGCCGAGCTCTGCGAGCGGGCCGGCCACGACCCGACGACGGTGTTCCACCTTGACGGCGGCCAGACCTCCAAAATCGCCTACACCCGCGGTCATGGGCCAGCCGATGCCGTCGGCAGCCTCCACTACCTGAGCTGGCCCCGCCACGAGGACGAGCCGTTCCGCTGGCACGGCCTCGACGGCCGCCGCCTGCACAGCGCGCTGCAGATCACCACCACCGAGGAGATCCCTTGACTCCGCCCATGCCCGGCCGCCACCGGTCCGTCCTCGTCGTCGTTGCGCACCCTGACGACGCCGAGCTCGGAATGGGCATGCAGATCCTCGATCACGCCCTCGCGGGCGACCGCGTCCGCGTCCACTGCCTGAGCGCCGGACACCCCGAGAAGGACGACGGCGAGGTACGCCGGGCGGAGTGCCGGGCCGCCGCGAAAATCCTGCGTGTTGCCGGCTACAGCTTCTCGGAAATCCCCGACACGCGGTTCACCGACCACCGCGGCCGGATCAACGCAGAGCTGTTCACAGCCTTCGCTGCCGAGCGGCCCGACGTCGTTTACACGCACTATCCCGACGACCAGCACCTCGACCACGCCGTCACCGGCGAGGAGGCGACCACCGTGGCGATGCGCGAGGCCGCCGACCTCATCTACTTCCGCTCCCCGCTCAGCCGGGGCTTCGAGCCCACCCGCTACTTCGTCGGAACCCTCGAGCTCCTGGCGGCCAAGCAGGCCGCGCTGGCGTGCTTCGTCTCCCAACAGCAACTCGACATGGGCGTGTTCGGCGGTCTGACGGCGCTCGCCTACCGCCAGCACGTGCACCACCGCGTCGTCGAACGCTTCCCCACCGACGCCCACGGCGCCGAGATGTTCCGCACCGCACGCCAGATCGTTCACGCCACCCGCCCGGCCGCCGTCCACCCCTTGGGGTCGTCTTCAAAGATCAGATCCAGAGGAGGAGCGAGGCGATGGTGACGAACCCAAGGGCGCGCTTGCCCCTGATGTGAGGGTTCGCCACAAAACCGGAGTCCTTGGGATGGTGGTGAGTACGCGGACGGCGGGGCAGCCACCGGCAGCGGTGCGGGTTTCGCGTATGACGTCCCTTCGCCCGGTCCGGCGTGGCGACTCGGCAGCTCGGTGGCCCGCTCGGTTTCATTTGTCCCGACCGGCTTTCCGAGACGAGGGGCTGATGTGGTGAGCGGAGTTCCGGCGCGAAGTGCCAAGGATTTCCGGGTGAGCCCGTCGCGTCGACGGCTGCTCGCCGCCGCGGCGGTGGCGCCGGTGCTGGTCGGTGCCGCGCCGGGGGCGGCTGCGGCCGAGGCAGCACGGCGGCAGAGAGTGCTGCCGGTGCCGACGGCGGAAGCGGACTGGCGCACGGTGTCCGACGTCCTGGGGCGGCGCGGGGCGATGGTGGACGGTGCGGTCTACCGGGTGCGCTTCGCCCGGCAGGACCTGCCGGTGACCACCTACGGCGTCACGTTGTTCCTGGGCTCCTACGCGGCGTTCACCCGCTACGAGGACGGCCATACCGTGCTGATGGGCAGCCTGGCGGTCACCGAGGCCGAACTGCAGCACGCCACCGACGCGCTGCAGGCGGGCGGCCTGGAGCTGACCGCGATCCACAAGCACCTGCTTGCGCACGAGCCGGCCATGTGGTGGGTCCATTTCCACGGACATGCCGAGGACCCCTTGGCCCTGGCCCATGGCGTGAAGGCCGCTCTGGCCGTCACGGCCACGCCCTCCGTCCCGCCGGTCGCCTCGCAGCCGCGGGTCGATCTGGACACCGCCGCCATCGAGGGCGCGCTGAACACGAGCGGCGTGAACGACAGCGGAATCCACCGGTTCACCTTCAACCGCCGGGAGACGGTCAGCGACCACGGACGCGTCCTGCTCCCGGGCACGGGGATGACCACGCTGATCAGCTTCTATCCGGTCGGTGCCGGCCGGGCCGCGGTCAATGGTGACTTCGCCATGACCGCTGACGAGGTGCAGAACGTGCTGGCGGCCCTGCGCCGCGGCGGGATTGATGTCGTCGAGCTCCACAACCACGGCCTCACGGAGGAGCCCCGGCTGTTCTTCGCCCACTTCTGGGCGATCGAGGACGGAGCGACCCTGGCCCGCGCACTGCGTGCGGCGCTGGACGCCACCAACACCGTCCCAGCCGTCTGACGGAGCCTTCGCCTCGGGCGCCGCCCGGTCGTTCCGGGAGACGTGTCTGTCGGCGGACGGGGCAACGACGGCGGCACGGGCGGCGGCGGGGGCTCCGGCACCCGTCACCTGGGCGGCAGAGGCGACTCGGGCCAGGTCGGTCAGCGCGGCAGCCGAGGTGGCGACGGTCCGGTGAGTTTCCGTGCCGTCGCGCCTTGCTTGTCCACCTGGACCTGCACCGGGTGCTCAACCCGGCGTTCGCCGCCGCTGAGACGGTCTGGATCCTCTCCGGCTCCAGCGCTGACCGGATCCACGACTTCGACAGTCGCCTCGCTGCCCTTACCGACCACGGCACCCTCCAGAGTTCCTACGGCCGCCGCTGTGGCGCTGGCATGGGCGGCTGGGCCAACTCGATTGCGTCAGAGGCCAGCTGACCCGTGACAGCGAGAGACGTCGGGTCGTCGTTCAGACGGTCGAGCGCTGGATCCTCAGGAACCGCGAACCGTACCGGCGGCATCGGCAAGCAGCGGCGCCCAAGCTCCAGATCGACGAGGACTACCTCTGGCCGGACGCGAAGTCCGAGAACCAACGGCTTGACGAGGCCGACGCCGAGATCGTCCATGTCTATCCTCACCGCTCCTCCGTGCCGCCGGATCTGTGGCTTCGGTTCGCCGAGCGGGCCACCACGGAGATCGGGATCCTCGTGCATGCCGGCGTGCATCTCGCGGAGAACCCCCGATGGCATCGGACGCTCACCGAGCGCGCGCGGTCGGGGGTTCGAATCCGCCTGCTGTTGGGTGATCCGGACAGCCCGAGATCGCTCGGCGGGGCGAGGAGGAGGAGATCGGAGCGGGTGTCGCGTACAAGGTGCGCGAGGTCATGAAGCTCTATCGCCCGCTCTACGGCACGCCCGGAATCGAGTTCCGCGCACACTGCTCCACGCTGCACAACTCCCTGTACATGTTCGACGATGAGATACTCGTCAACACCCAGATCTACGGCGTCAGCGCTCCGTTGACTCCGGTGCTCCACCTGAGGCGGGTTGCCGGCGCCCAGCTCGTCTTGACCTATCAGCACAGCTTCGAAAAGGTCTGGGCGAGCGCTGTTCCCCTACCGAGGCAGGCACCGTGAGCCGTACCGACTACTTCGACGACCCGGGCGCGCCGAAGGCCCAGCGGATCGTTCCCGCCGTCACCGCCTTCGTGGTGAACGACCGCGGCGAGCTCCTGCTGGAGCGTCGCTCCGACAACGGGCGCTGGGGGATGCCGGGAGGCGTTCTCGAGATCGGGGAGAACCTGCCCGGCGCGGTCGTGCGCGAGGTCCGGGAGGAGACGGGGATCGAGGTCGAGGTCACAGGTCTGGTCGGCACCTACAGCGACCCTGGTCATGTGATCGAGTTCTCCGACGGCGAGGTCCGTCAGGAGTTCTCGCTGTGCTTCCGGGCGAGACCGGTCGGTGGCGAACTGAGCGCGAGCTCCGAGTCCTTCGAGGTCCGGTGGGTGTCGCGCGAGGAGCTGGAGGCGCTGGACATTGCTCCGACCACCCGGTTGCGGCTTCTCCACGGATTCCGGAACAACCTCGCTCCGCACATCGGTTGATCAGGGCCGGTCGGGCTCGGCGAGCCGCTTCTCAACGCGTTTGACCATGGCCAGCAGGGTCGGTCGCGCCGCCGCGACGGCTCGGTGGACGACGTGGTCCGGATCGTACCGCCGGAGCACCTCGTCGAGCCGCGAGACGGGGTCGACCTCGGCGCCATCGGGCCCGCTGGTGAGATCGCAGTAGGTGATCGCGTCCAGCAGCTCCGACGGCGGTCGGTGGAATTCCGCAAGCTCGGCAGACAGACCGAGTTCGGCAGCCTCCCACTCCGATGAGGAGTGATAGGCGACGAGCGAGCAGACCTCCGAATCGACGCCGAGCCGAGTCAGGTATCGGGCGCCGTCGATCATGTGCTGCCCGGTGTCCACCGCGGCGGGTGCGTAGCCGACGTCGTGGAGAACCGCAGCGACCGCGAGGATCTCGGCGCCCGGCACCACCACCGACGAGAGACGTTGGGCCTGCTCAAGCACCTGACGGGAGTGTGCCCAGCGCGAAGGGAGATCCGCGAGGAGCGATTCGGCCGTCCGGTAGGCGATGGTCAGATGCATCGTTCCAGGCTAGATGACGATGTGGCAGTAGCGATCCCCCTGATCTGCTGGTGTGCCAGGTGATAGATCGGTCGGAGCGCTTCCGTGGCAGCAGTGATCGACATTCGAGGCCCGAAACGGTGATCGCGGACCGCACGTACCCAGACCCGGCCGCACGATGCTTTTGGAGACCGACGACCAGCCCGGATCCGGAGCCGTTCGCCGAGCAGATCGTCGGGCTGCTGTCCGACCTCCTCGCCGCCAGGGCCGAGCAGTTGCGCACGGGCGGCTGCTCATGTCGAGGCCCAGCCGGGGCTCGTACCCACGGTGGTCACCGGCAACTTGCAGCGGAGCGCTGAGATCAAGCTCCACGCCTTCGGCCTCGATCAGTACGTCGACCTGGCCGTTGGCGGCTACGCCTCCGACGACTCCCACCGGCCGAACCTGGTCGGCATCGCTCGGCACCGGGCGGCCGCCCGCTACGGGAAGGTCTTCGACCGGTCGAACACGGTCATCATCGGGGATTCGCTTGAAGACGTGCGGACCGGTTCAGAGGGCGGAGCCACCGTGATCGCCGTCGCGTCCGGCACCACCATGGCCGACGAACTCGCCGAGGCCGGAGCGGACCGGGTCCTCGACAGCCTCGGCGATCCGGCGGCGGTACTCCACGCCATCGCGGAACTCGCCTCCGACGGTCGGTAGTTCGGCAACGGCGCCAACGAGGGTTCCTCCCTTCGGTCGGCTGCTACCGTCACCGTCATGGTGCTCTCGGAAGCGGACGGCCGCGTGGTGGATCTTCGGAAGGCGCCGGTCGACCACGTCCTCGATCGGGTTGAGCAGCGCCTCGGCACAGGGCTCGACCGGGCCGGCCTCGTCAGGAAGCGCCGGTCGATCGGAGTGAGAACCGATCGGGACACCTGGGTCCGTGTCGAGCGCCGCCCGTGGACGAGGGCCCGCGAGCAGGGCTGGGCCGGCACTGAAACCGCTGCTGTACTGACTGGTGTGGCGATGCCCCGCTGGGTGGGTTCAGCGGCGTGGCGTGACACGGGGGAGGGGGCGATCTGGCGGGTGGACGAGACGTCGCTGCTTCCGGCCCCTCCGGTCGGCACCGCCGTCCTGGCGACCGGTCCCGAGCTTTCGGACAGCTGGTGGAAGGCCCTGAACGCCTCCCTGGACGCACTTGCCGCCCAGCCCACGGGCAGGGTCGCGACGCCGGACACCGAACCGATCACCCAACAGCTGGTCGACCACGTGATCCGAACCGCCTTCCCGGCGGCGATGAACACCCGGGTGATCTCGTGGTCTCCGGCGCACGCCGATCTGAACTGGGCCAACGTCACCGGCCCCGAGTTCTGCGTCTTCGACTGGGAGGACTGGGGGACGGCGCCGCACGGCCTGGACTCCGCGTCGCTGCTGGCCGCTTCCCTGGCCGTCCCGGCGCTCGCGGACCGCGTACGCCGGGAGCGCCGGGCGGACCTCGAAAGCCGGGACGGCATGGTGATGCGCCTCTTCGTGCTGGCGAAGATCGCCGGCTCGCACGCTCACCCGGACGACCCTCGGGTGGTCCCGGCCCGGGTCGAGGCCGAGCAGTTGATCCACGCGCTTCAACGGCTCTGACGGGCGGCCCTCTCACCCAGCAGGCGCCGGTACCCAGCGACGCGGTCGGCGTCGACCGCCAACCCGGTGGCGTCAACCAGCCCGTGCAGGTGATCCGGCCGATCGGTGCCCACCACGACCGCGCCCACCGACGGCAGCTCGAAGGCGACCCGGAACGCTGCCTGCACCGCGGTCGCTTCCCCGGTGGCGCCCGTCAGGAAGAGACGCGGGTCGGTTCGACCCCAGGGCGGGCTGACAGGGTCTCCGCCGAACGGGCTCATGCCCCATCGGCGTTCGGCCGGAACGCTCCAGCTCCGGGCGAGGACCTCGCCGGCGGCCAGGACCTCATGGCCGACGAGCAGCCCGGATCGGACCATCAGCACCGCTGGCGCGACCGGGAGAGGGGCAGCGACCGCGGTCAGGGCGCGTGGGTTCCACGTCGCGATCCCCCAAGCCCCGCAGGACCCGGCCGCCGCCGCTTCGGCGAGGACACCACAGGCGGTGGCCAGCTGCTGCTCACCTCGTTCACCTGCCGAACGGCTTCTCGCGGTAGATCAGTAGGCAACCGCGGTTGACCGGCCTGTTGCCCTGGTCGGGCGCACGTCGGGTGCGTGAGTCCGACCGGGTAGGAAGCGGTCGGCCCGGGCAGGTACCTCCGGGGGTGCCTCGCCGCCTGGCAGAGGCCGGATGAGGTGCCTAGGCTCTTGACCGTGGCCGGACTCAACCGTCCCGGTCGCACGCCGATAGTTCCGAGGCAAAGCCCATGGTCCACCCGTTGATGTTGCTGCGTACGGGGATGGGCCTGTCCCATCCGGAATACGCCCGTCTCGTGGCCGAGCGGCACGCGGGTCTCGGTCACGGGCGGATGGCCGCGCGGCGGGAGAAGGTGTCGCGGTGGGAGTCGGGGCGGATCGTGCCCGAGTACACCGCGCAGCTGGCCATGGCGGACATCCATGGCGTCCCGGCCGTGCAGGTCGATCGGCTCGGCTGGCCGCACTGGCTGTACCTGGCCGTCGGCGACGCTCCTCTGCACGACGAGCACTGGGGCGGCGACGGTGCGGTCGCCGCCTTGCGCAGCTCGGTTCACCTGGCGGAGGCCGCTTCGCCTCCCGAGCTCGTTCTCCGCGGGGCTGCCCTGGCCACTCAGCTCAGGGTGGCGATCGTGCGCGCCGCCACCCCGGGGCGTGGCCTCGTCGGGGACGGCATGCCCATGGAGGTGGAAGGGCTGGAGTGGATCTCCGCGCGTGTCGCCGGTCTGGAGCAGCAGTTCTACCGCACGCAGCTGCCGTCGACGGCGTTGTACGTGGCCGCTCTGGCGGAACACCGGCTGGTCGTGCGGCTGCTCATGGCGGCCGGCCGCGGCGGGTCGGGCGGTCGAGCCCTGCTGCTGCTCGGGGCCCGCACCGGGCTGTTGTGCGCCTGGGTCAGCAACGCTCTCGGTGAGCAGGCCCGGGCGGAGCGGCAGGCGTTGGCCGCGATGCGAGCGGCCGCGGTGGCGGGCGATGGGGGCAGGGTGTCCGAGGCGATGCTGTTGCTTGGACTGCGACACCTGGATGTGGGGAGCCCCGCCGATGCACGGATGCTCGTCCGTGCCGCCCGTACCGCAAACCCGGATCATCCGGCAGAGTTCGCGGCGGTCCTGCACGGCGCGGAGGCCATGGCTCTCGCCCGTGAGGGCGAAGCCCGCCGTGCCGACCGGTCACTGGACCGGGCGGAGGGGGCCGTCGTCGGCTACGAGGGCGCCGGGGTGCCGGACGTGGGGCTCGACGCCGAGATGGACCACCTCACCCTGAACCTCGTTCGGGCCCGGGTGGCGCTCCACCTCGGCCGTTCCGAGCGGGCGGGGCAGCATGTCGACACCGTGACAAGGGCTCTGGCTGTGCCGCGTTCCGACGGGATGCCTCCCTTCACCGCGATCTACCTCCTGCATGTGCTGGACGTGGACCTCGCCCCGGGGGAGGTCGATCGTGCCGAGGACGTGATCGGGCAGGTCGTGGCGGTCACGGGGGGTCTTCCGCCGGCGCTCGGCCGTCAGTTCCGCGAGCGTCTCGACCCGTTGCGGCAGGATTCTCGCCTCCGTCGTGCGGCCGACCGGCTGACGGAATCGGGGGCTGTCTGAGTACCTGGTCGCCGTTCGGCCTCAGCCGCCGGTTGCCGGTGGGCTGGTGGTGAGGGCGCTGATGCTCTCGGCGGCCTTGCGGGTGTGGTAGATCAGCGGGCGCAGGTCGGCCGGCATGTCGGTGGAGGGTTTGAGCATGAGGGCGGCGCCCATGATGGCGTCGTGCCAAAGGACCGGGGCGGCGACGGAGTCCCAGCCGAGCATGCATTCCTGGCGGCCGACGGCGAATCCGAGCCGGCGGATCTCGTCCAGGGTGGCGGCGAGTTCGTCGTTGTCGCGGATGACGCCGGGGAACCCACCGCCGCACAACTCAACTTTGTCCAGATAAGCGAGGAAGACCCGCGGCCCGGTGGTGAGGGGCTCCGATGTCGGAAGTGCGAAGCACCAGCCATCGAGCATCGTACCGAAGCTCGGAAAGGGTGCCGATTAAAGCACCAAGTGCCCACAGATCAGGCTGGGTTGAGCCGTCTCCCAGGCACCACGGGCATGGTTCCACGTCGCCAGGGGTACCGGCGGGGGAGGTGAGGAGTCCGTACACATTCTCGGCCACCAGGAGGCAGGGACGGAGGGCCTCGACCGCGCGCCACGTTCAGCCAGAGTCCCTTACGGGTAGGGGAGTTGAGCCCGGCGCGTCGGCTGGCGACCGAGACACCGGGCCAGTGCCGGGCAAGGATTTTCGACGCGCCGGGGTCGACCTCGGTGCGTCAGGCCACGCGGCCGCCGACCACCGCCTGGACCCCAAGGTCGAGACCGCCGTACCCGGAACACAGGGACCCGATCAGCGGAGCCGCCGTTCCGGGGTCCGTCGCGTGCATCATCGTGACTTCCGGGCGCCGGGCGGGCGGACCGCAGCCGTAGCCGTGGCGGAGGTGCCGCGAGCAACAGGCACAGCCGCCGGGGCGGTGCGGCTGAAGGCGGCCTCCAGCCGGGCGCACTCGGCAAGGCGTGTGATCATCGAGGACTCCGAGCGCAGCCGGCCGACGGCTTCGTCCAGTTCCTCCTGCGCGTTGGAGACCGCGAGATCGAGGACCCGCAGCGCGGTCTTACGGGCCGCCGCGATGTCGGGCTTGTCCCTCAGTTCGTGCGTGTGGGCGAAGAAAGCGATCTGGCCGGTGACGGCTCCGCGGGCGGAGACCACCTGGCCGAGCCGGTCGCTCACGTCGGCGTACGCCCACGCCGCGCGGATGCCGCACTCGGACGGGGGCTCGGCGCTGAGCCGCTGCTGGAAGTCCGCGCTCGTCTCGGCGATGAGGTGGCCGAGTTCGCCGAGCTGGCGGCCGGTGGTCTGCGGCTCGGGCAGCTCGAAGGGGATGGCCGCGCTGGGCAGCTTGGCCCGGTGCTCGACCAGGCGGGCGGCCAGGGTGTCGAGCGCCTGGGACTCGGCGAGGGGGGTGTTCATGAGGTGCTCCGGACGGGGTGTCGGTGGGTGGCTGTGCCCTGCGTGGCCGGCGGGTGAGCCGGCTGGGTGGATGGGGTGGTGTGGGCGCTGCGGGCGAGCGCGGCGTGGACGCGGGCGGTGTGGCCGGTCTCGGGCCGTGGCGGCGGCGGGTCGGCGGCCCGGGTCCAGCGGGCCCGCACCTCGTCGAGCGGGCCGAGGGCGTGCAGTGCCTGGCCGATGAGGCGGCCGGGCGCCAGGCTCTGGTCCTCGGCCAGGGCTTTGATGTCGGTGGCAGCCCTGGCGGCGGTACGGACGAGGGAGGAGCGGATGACCTGGTCGCTCAGCCATTCCGCCGAGCCGGCGCCCGGCCCGCCGAGGATGCCGTCGAGCAGCTCCTGTGAGAGCGTGCCGTCGGCCAGCAGGCCGCGCCGCTGGACCTCCCACAGAGCGGTGACTTCGTCGATCGGTTCGCCCCGGTGGTGGAGGGCGCCCAGGCAGCGGTAGAGCTGGCCGTGGCCGGGGCCCGCGAAATCCCCGGGCCGCAACCAGTCGTAGACCTCGCCCATCGCCGCAGGCCGGCTGACGAGGACGGACAGCAGGAGCCGCTCGTCCGCGCTCTGCTCGGGGCCGGCCGGCGATGGTGCCTCGCTCGGTCCCGTCCGGGGCGGCGGTACCGGCCGGGGGCCGGTTCCCCAGCGGCGGGCGAGGTCGCCGAGCACACTCGCCAGGACGTCGGCGTGGTGCACCACGTCGTCGACCTGGTGCTGCCCGGCGCCGAGTTGGGCGATGTGCTCCAGCCGGGCGGCGTGCTCCGCCACCGTCCTGTGGATCGACCCTTCGAGCACCAGCCGGCCGTAGACCGGGGCGTTCTGCGGGCGCGGGCACGCGGCGATCAGGGTGTGGGCGTAGGAGGCGCTCAGCCCGCGCACGTGGCGGCCGGCCTCGGCGACGGTGTCGGTCACCCACGACAGCGGCACCGTGCCGTCGGTGCTCGGGCCGGGCCGCCCGTCGGTGCTCAGGGTCCGCATGGCGGCGAACATGGCCCGGTGGGCGGGCCGGTAGAAGTCGGCGGGCGTCAGCCAGTACAGCGTGTCGAGCTGGGCCGGGTCGAGCAGGACCGCGCCGAGGACGGCCTGCTCGCCCCGCAACAGCACGTCCGTCACCGCCGCTCCCGCCGGGCGGCTGCCCGCTCGTCCCGAAGCCGGGCGACCTCCCGGTCGGCAGCGGCCATCGCGGTGGCGAAGCGGTCCAGTTCACCGGTGAAGGCCGGGTCGGTGGCCAGGATCGAGCCGGCGCCGGTGACCAGCCACCACTGGCTGCCCCGGCGCACGACCGGCGAGCCCGCCAACTGCTCGGAGCGCGGCACGCGGGAAGGAGGCAAGCGTTCGGACACGGGCAACTCCTAGACACGGTAGAGGGGTTCAGGCGGCCAGGGTGAGACCGGCCGTCGCGGGAGCACCGGACCGGCAGGCCCACGGTGAGCAGCCGTCCGCCTCGCCGTTCTCCAACTCGGCGTCGGCGATGGCATCGAAGATGTCGCCCTGGCGGCCGGACCACTCGTGGGCGGTGACCCGGTCGACCGGCGCCTCGTCGAGCGGACGCCGACTGCGGTGCAGGTACGCCTGGCCGAGCAGCGGCGTGCCCTCGGCGGTGGCGCGCGCGTTGCCCGCGCGGATCGCGTGGTCGAAGGCGACGACGTCGGCCCACTCCTCGGGCGAATGATCGCGCAGCGCCCGCCACTGGGCGTTGTTGTGGTAAGAGCACCCCAGACACGAGCGCTTGGGGGTGGCGCCGAAGACCGCCCACCACGAGAGCCCGGTCAGCCGCTGGTGGCTCCGCGCAGCCCTGCGCGGCTAGGAGGCCAACCTCGACCGTCTGCGGCAGGACCGCATCCTCGATGAGGTCGAAGCCGCAGGCGTCTGCGGCCCCCTGCACATCGCGGCGCTCTTCGGCCTTCGGCCCGACACCGCCCAGCGGTACGTTGACGCCGTTCACGGACGCCACGACGGTACGCACCCTGCTGGCCCTGCGGCCAAGCCAACGCCCTCCTGAGCGAACAGGTGCCTCAGTAAAGTTGGCGCAGGACGACGGTAATTGATGATGTGTCGGCACGATAATCCCGGAGAGACAATGGACAACCCCTTCGCCCCTCCTGCAGGCAGCGAGCAAGGTCCGGCTTGGTCCTGGCTCGACGAGTACCTGTGGCTCTCGTGCGACATCATCGCCGACCTGGCCGAGGGACGGTTGGAGCGGCGTCCGCTGGTTACCACTGTGGCTCGGCTCGAGCCCGGTGATCGGGCACTCGCGGTTGGCCCTGCACAGCGTCTGACCTGGCGGGCCGTCGGCAACGGCAGTTACACACACCGGAGCGTCGTTGCCTTCGGCAGTCCCGCATTCGTCCTGGGCAGTATGGCCGGCTCGGCCCTCGGCAACTCCGCTCGCCGGCGTGCCGCCGCGAACGACGCGCAACCACGCTGGGTGGTGGACGGTTCCGGCGAAATCACCGTCACCACACGCAAGGTCTATTTTGGGCATCCGCAGTGCCCGCTCGACCTCGCCTGGGGCGGCCTGGACACGATCGACCTCGTCGGACCCGAGGTCTTCCAGACCAGCTTCTGCAACATCAACAACGGACGGCAGACGACAATCCAGCTCCGTACCCCCTGGGCCTCGCTTCTGTTCGTCCTGGCCGCGGTCACGGCGTTCCCTGCCCACCCCCGGCTGTTGGGACGCGGATGGCTCCCCCCAGACTTCGAGAAGCGATGCGCCAATTTCGGCAGGCCATATCGCTCGGCGGCTCACCTCCTGCTGAACCGCGACCACTAGAGAGCGCCAGCCGGAACACACGGGCGGCGGTACTGTTACACCCTCAAGTTCCGCCTCAATGGCCCTTCGGTAATCCTGAACTTGTGGACTCCGCAGCGGCATCGAGGCGAAGCGCCTGGCCGGATCGAGGGCGACGTCGCGGATGTTGCCGGAGGAGACCCGCAGGACCGGGATGCCCGCCGGCTCGGCGATCTCCCGCTCGATCCGATCGAGGTGCTCGTACACGGCCCGGGGCTCCCAACCGGTGTCGGCGAAAACCGCGAGATCGAGGCCGGGCAGGTGGCCCTCGGCGGCCAGCAGCAGGAGGGCGGAGCTCTGGACGCCGGAGCCCAAGGACAGGACCCGCAGCCTGGGCTTGCCGCCGACCGGTGCCGGGCGGCCGGAGGGGGCGGGCGGGGTGGAGGCGGTCATCGAGGGGAGGCCCTTCGGGGTGGGGGACTTGGCGGCGGGGTGCCCGTAGGGCCGGGCCTGCGTGCGCGTGGCGGTGGGGCGGCCGGTGGCGGTGTTCACGAGGTGAGTCCGAAGTCGTCGTGGCCGGCGGCCTTGGCGAGGGCGCGTTCGGTGATGGCCTTGGTGGCGCGGGCGGAGGCCGGGCCGATCGTCTTCGCGGACGGCTCCTTGTACCAGGGCTTGAGGTCGAGCATCGCTACCCGCAGGCCGGTGGCGAACAGCAGGATCTTGCCCTTGGGTAGGGCGCGGATCCGGTCCGGCGGCAGGATTCGCTCGGTGCGCATCGACACGGACATGGACTTGCCGCTGTCGCTGGTCGAGACCGAGGTGGTCTGGACGTCGTGCTCGCCGATCTGCCGGGAGAGCTTGTCCGCGAAGTCGGCGTCGTCGATGCCCGACCCGACGACCTTGACGGTGGCGGCGGACCAGAGGGCGTCCATGCCGGCCTCGCCCCAACAGCGCTGGCCCTGCCGGTAGGACTGCAGGATGGTCATCGGGATGACGCCCCGGCTGCCCAGATGGGAGTACAGGTCCGGCAGGTCCGAGATCTTGCAGACGTTGGCGGCCTCGTCGAGGACGCACAGCGCCGGCGGGTCGAGCCGTCCGCCGGAGCGCTCGGCGACGATCACGGCCGCCCGCATCACCGCGTCGGCTGCCGCCGCGATGATCGCGCTCGCGCTGCCGCCGCCGTCCTTGCTGAGCAGGTACAGCGTGTCGCGGGAGGTGGCGAAGTCGAACGGCTTGAACTCCGGCAGGCCGGGCGTCGGGGTGACCCAGGCGGCGATCTCCGGGTCGAGCAGGCAGCTCGCGTACTGCCGAGCCGTCTCGTAGATGCCGTCGCGGGTCTCGGTCGCGCCCGAGACGGTGCCCTGGAGCTGGGCGGCGACGGCGTGGTGGCCGGCATCGGTGAGCAGGTCGACGGGGGTGCGGTCGGCCGGCGAGGCGAGCCAGGCGAGGACATCGGTGATCGGGCGCCGGTGGCTGGACGCGGCGAGGAACAACGCGCCGAGGGTGTTGCTCGCCGCGGTCGACCAGAAGTCGGAGCCGCTGGACTCGTCCACGCTGGCGGTGACGAAGTGTCCGGCGAGCCGCTTCGCGCCGGCGAGGTCGCGGGCGTCGGCGAGGATGTCCCACCACATCTCGCGCGGGTGGTGGGCGATCTGCTGCGGGTCGAGCGTCCAGATGGTGCCCACCTCGGCCCGCGCGTCGACCGTGGTGGTGTAGGCGTCGTTCGCTGCCTTGTTGCTGGTGAGCAGGACGGGACCGGGAGCCGCGAGGATCGCGGGGATCGCCAGGCCGGACGTCTTGCCGGAGCGTGGCGCCATGATGGCGACGAGCACGTCCTCCCAGGAGGCGCGGATCTCGGCCCGGCCGGGGGAGAGCGTGCCGACCAGGATGCCACGGTCGTTCGGCGCGACCTCTTTTGCACTCTCGGCCGTTCAGGCTCGGGCGCAGGCTGCGGGCCTTCGCGGTGACCTCCTTGCCCAGCAGCGGGCCGAGATCGCCCTTGCGGGCGAGACCGGTCTTTGCACCGCCGCGCCAGCGCATCCACAGCACCAGGCCGGCGATGGTGAGGGCCAGGGTGAGCAGGCCGGGGGCGACGCGGGCACCCAGGAGCAGGGCGGTGGCGCTCAGGTGCGGCCACAGCATGTTCGGGTGGAGGAGGGCATCGGTCGCGCGGAACGGCGCCCACGGTCCGCTGCCGGCCCAGGCGTTGGTGAGGTTGCCGGTCAGCCAGGCGAGGGAGCCGAAGGCGAGGGCGGCGCCGAGGACGCCGAACAGGAGGTAGAGGAGCGCGTCGGACCCGGTGGTGGCCGACGGCGCGCCGGTGCGTGGGGAGGGCAAGGCGGTTCCTGGGGTGTGTGAGCGGGCGGGGCGGGGCGCGCTCGGCTCTCGAAGGGTTTACGGGCCTGCTCTCGGTGGATCGGTGGGATGGTCCCGGCCGGAGGCAGCCGGGGGGATCTCGTGGTGCTCAGCGGGTGCGGACCGCCGGGCGGGCGCCCACGGCGGCCGCAGGCGCGGTGGCGGTGCCCGGGGCG
>NZ_JBFBDO010000063.1:0-48028 GCF_040683335.1 Kitasatospora sp. NPDC093806 | reverse complement strand
CCGGTGGCGTGCGTGGTCCACTCGGCGTCGGCGGCGTCCGGCTGGGAGCGGATCCGCAGCGGTCGGCGGCCCTCCTGGTCGGCGGGGCCGAGCAGGACCTGCACCCGGACGCCGCCCCCGCTCGCGGCGCCGGCGGTCGGCAGGGCGAGCGGCGCGGCCAGGTCCAGCGATTCGAGGTGCGGGGCACCGGCGCGCAGCGCGGCCTGGACGGCGAGTTCGAGGAAGGCCGTGCCGGGCAGCAGGGCGGCCTCGCCGACGACGTGGTCGGCCAGCCATGGGTGGGTCCGTACCGAGATCCGTCCGGTCAGCAACCAGCCCTCGCCGTCCGGGAGTTCGGTGGCGCCGGTGAGCAGCGGGTGTCCGGTGGGGGCGAGGCCGCCGCCGTCGGTGGCGTGCGCGGCGGGCTGGTCCAGCCAGTGCCGGCGGCGCTCGAACGGGTAGGTGGGCAGGTCGGGGCGGTGGTCCGGCGCGGTGGCGGCCGGCAGGGCGGTGGCCCAGTCCACGGGGACGCCGTGGACGTGCAGTCGGGCGAGTGCCTCGGCGGCGGTGGCGCGTTCGGGCCGGTCGGCGCGGAGCAGCGGGGCGAGGGCGCGGGGCGCCTCGGCGTCGTCGCCCCGGGCGTCGGCGAGGGTCTCCTCGGCCAGGGCGGTGAGGACCGGGCCGGGGCCGAGTTCCAGGTAGGCGGTGGTGCCGAGGGCGTCCAGGGTGCGCACGCCGTCGTGGAAGCGGACGGCCTCGCGGATGTGCCGCACCCAGTAGTCGGGGTCGGTGAGTTCGGCGGGCGCGGCGAGGCCGCCGTGCAGGTTGGAGATCACCGGGGTGTGCGGCTCGCGGTAGTCCAGGCTCTCGGCGACCGTCCGGAACTCGTCCAGCACGGCGTCCATGTGCGGCGAGTGGAAGGCGCGGCCGACGCTCAGCAGCTTGACCCGCCGGCCGCGGGCCCGCCACTCCTCGGCGATCCGCCGGACCTCGGCGCCGTCGCCGGAGAGGACGACGGAGGCCGGGCCGTTGACGGCGGCGATCGACACCAGGCCGTCCAACCGGGCGAGCTCCGGGGCGAGTTCGGCCTCGGTGGCCCGGACCGCGGCCATCGCGCCGCCCGCCGGCAGTGCCTCCATCAGCCGGCCGCGGGCGGCGACCAGGGTGACGGCGTCCGGCAGGGTGAGTGCCCCGGCCAGGTGGGCGGCGCTCAACTCGCCGATGGAGTGGCCGATCAGGTGGTCCGGGCGCAGCCCGTAGGTCTCGACGGCGAGCCGGTGCAGCGCGACGTGCAGGGTGAACAGCGCGGGCTGGGTGTAGGCGGTGGTGTCGAGCAGTGCGGCCGCCTCGGTGCCGGGTTCGGCGAACAGGACCTCGGTCAGCGGCACGGCGAGGTGGGGGCGGAAGAGCTCCGCGAGTTCGTCGACCACAGCGCCGAACACCGGTTCGGTGGTGTGGAGTTCACGTCCGGCGCCGGGACGCTGGCTGCCCTGGCCGGAGTAGAGGAAGGCGAGCCGGGGCGTGCGGGCGGCCTCCGCCCGCAGCAGTCCGGGGGCGTCCGGGTGCCCGTCCGCGAGGGACCGGAGGGCCTGGGCGCGCTGCGGGCCGTCGGCGCCGAGGGCGGCGGCGCGGTGCGGGAAGTGGGTGCGGGTGGTGGCCAGGGCCCGGGCGAGGCCGGGGGCGTCGTGCTCGGCGAGGTCCGCGATGCGGGCGGCCTGGGCGCGCAGGGCGGCGGGCGTCCGGGCGGAGAGCAGCAGCGGCGCGGCGTGGTCGGCGGGCGCGGCGGAGGCCGGCGGTTCGACCGGCTCGACGGGCTCGACCGGCGGCGCCTCCAGGATCAGGTGCGCGTTGGTGCCGCTGATCCCGAACGAGGAGACGGCGGCCCGGCGCGGCCGGCCGGTCGCCGGCCAGGGCGTGACCTCGGCCGGCAGCCGTACGGCGCCCGCCGTCCAGTCGACGTGCGGCGAGGGCGCGTCCAGGTGGAGGGTGCCCGGCAGCTCGCCGTGAGCGAGGGCCTGGACCAGCTTGATCACGCCGGTGACCCCGGCGGCGGCCTGGGTGTGGCCGATGTTGGACTTCAACGAGCCCAGCAACAGGGGCTGTTCGCGCTCCTGCCCGTAGGTCGCCAGGATCGCCCCGGCCTCGATCGGGTCGCCCAGCGCGGTGCCGGTGCCGTGCGCCTCGACCACGTCGACGTCGGCGGGCGCGAGCCCGGCGGCGGCGAGGGCCTGGCGGATGACGCGCTCCTGGGCGGGGCCGTTGGGGGCGGTCAGGCCGTTCGAGGCGCCGTCCTGGTTGACCGCGCTGCCGCGGACCACGGCCAGCACCCGGTGGCCGTGGCGGCGGGCGTCGGAGAGCCGCTCCAGCAGCACCAGCCCGGCCCCCTCGGCCCACGCGGTGCCGTCGGCGGCGGCGGCGAAGGGCTTGCAGCGGCCGTCGGGCGCCAGGCCGCGCTGACGGCTGAACTCGGTGAACATGCCCGGCGCGGACATCACCGTCGCCCCGCCCGCGATCGCCAGATCGCACTCCCCGGCGCGCAGGGCCTGGGCGGCCAGGTGGATCGCCACCAGCGAGGAGGAGCAGGCGGTGTCCACGGTGATCGCCGGACCCTCCAGGCCCAGCGCGTAGGCGAGCCGGCCGGAGGCGACGCTGGTCAGGGTGCCGGTCAGCGCGTGCCCCTCGTAGCCGGCGGGCGTCTCGTGCAGGCGCGGGCCGTAGTCCTGCGGCATGACACCGACGAACACACCGGTCCGGCTGCCGCGCAGGGCGGCCGGGACGATGCCGGCCCGCTCGGTCAGCTCCCAGGCGGACTCCAGCAGCAGCCGCTGCTGCGGGTCGGTGGCGGCGGCCTCGCGCGGGGAGAGGCCGAAGAAGGCGCTGTCGAACTCGTCGGCGTCGTACAGGAATCCGCCCTGGCGGGTGTACGAAGTGCCAGGGCGCTCGCCGTCCGGGTCGTACAGCGCGTCGAGGTCCCAGCCGCGGTTGGCGGGGAACGGGCCGATGGCGTCGCGGCCGTCGCGGAGCAGCTCCCAGAGCCGTTCGGGGGTGTCGGCGCCGCCGGGCCAGCGGCCGCTCAGGGCGACGACGGCGATCGGGTCGGCGGCCTCCCCCGGACGGGGCACGGCGGTATGGGCGGCCAGGGCGGCCGGGGCCTGCGGTCGCTCGGCGAGGAAGGCCGCGACGGCGCGCGGCGTGGGCCGGTCGTAGACCAGGCTGGTCGGCAGAGTGCGGCCGGTCGTGCCGGCCAGCCGGTCGCGGAACTGGACGGAGGCGACGGAGTCGAACCCGAGGTCCTTGAAGGTGCGGTCGGGGTCGACGGCGTCCGCGCCGCCGGGCTCGCCCAGCACGATCGCGGCACCGGCCCGGACCGCCGCCAGCGCGGCCGCCTCGTCCAGCACGTCGGCGGCCGGCTCCTCGGCGTGCTCGTCCGCCCGGCGGCCGGCCGGAGCGGCAACCAGCCCCGCTGCCGGGCCGGTTCCCGGTGCGGCCGGGCCGCCGTCGTCCAGCCAGAGCCGGCGGCGCTGGAACGGGTACGTCGGCAGGCCGGTGAGCCGCTCCCCCGGCCCGTAGAGGGCGGGCCAGTCCACGGCGCCGCCGCGCGTGAACAACTCGGCCACGGCGCCGTGGAACCGGCCGAGGCCGCCGTGGTCGCGCCGCAGCGTGCCGGTGACCGCCGCCACGCCGTCCGTCAACTGGCCGAGCCCGACGGTGAGGACGGGGTGCGGGCTGCTCTCCACGAACGCCCGATGGCCGTCAGCGAGCGCGGCCCGGACCGCCCGCTCCAGCCGGACGGTGCCGCGCAGGTTGCGGAACCAGTAGTCGGCGTCCAGCCCGGCGGTGTCGAAGCGCTCGCCGGTGAGCGTCGAGTAGAAGGCGATCGGCGCGGTGCGCGGCCGGATCCCGGCGAGCAGGGTGGGCAGGGTGGCGCGCAGCGGCTCCATCTGCGCGGAGTGCGAGGCGTAGTCGACGGGGACCAGCTTGGCCCGCACGTCCTCCGCCCGGTACCGCTCGACGAGTTCGGCGACGGCCGCCCGCTCGCCCGAAACCACGGTCGAGGACGGGCCGTTGATCGCGGCGATCCCCAACTCCTCGGCCCGGCCGGCGATCCGCTCGGCAACCTGTTCGGCGGGCAGCGGGATCGCGGCCATCCCGCCGCGGCCAGTCAGGCCCAGTCCGGCGATGGCCCGGGCCCGCAGGACGACCACGGCGGCCGCGTCCTCCAGTGAGAGCGCGCCCGCCACGTGGGCGGCGGCGATCTCGCCCTGCGAGTGCCCGATCACGGCGGTGGGCCGGACGCCCGCCGCCGCCCAGAGCGCGGCCAGCGACACCATGACGGCGAACAGGGCCGGCTGGACCACGTCCACCCGCTCCAGGCCCGGCGCCCCGGGCTCCCCGCGCAGCACGGCGTCCAGCGACCAGTCGACGTGCGGGGCGAGGGCGGCCTCGCAGTCGGCGATCTTCGCCGCGAACACCGGTGCGGTGTCGAGCAGTTCGCGGGCCATGGCGTCCCACTGCGCGCCCTGGCCGGGGAAGACCAGCACGGTGCCGCCGGGGGCCGGGCGGGCGGGCCCGTCGGCCTCCTCGGCCTCCGGGCCGCCGTCGCCGGGCGCGGGGCCGTCGGCGAACGCGCCGTGCGGGGTGGTGGGCAGGGTGCGACCCTGGAGCAGCCCGGGCGCCTGGCCGCCGGTGGCGAGCGCGTCCAGGGCCGCGAGCAGTTCGGCACGGTCGGTGCCGGTGGCGGCGGCGCGGTGCTCGAAGCCGGTGCGGGTGGTGGCCAGCGCGCGGCCGACGGCGACCGGGTCGAGTTCGGGCCGCTGCTCGGCGAACTCCCGCAGCCGGAGGGCCTGTTCGCGCAGCGCGGCCGGGGTGCGGGCGGACAGCGGCCACAGCAGCGGGCCGTCGAGGCCGGGCTCCGGCCCCGGACCGGCCTCCGCGGTCGCCGACGGCTCGGTCTCCGGGGCGTCGGCGACCAGGACGTGGGCGTTGGTGCCGCCCACGCCGAAGGAGCTGACCCCGGCGATCAGCCGGCCGTCCTCGTCCGGCCAGGGACCGGACTCGGTGCGGACGGCGAGGCCGAGCCGCTCGAACGGGATGTCCGGGTTCGGCGTACGGAAGTTGAGGCTGGCGGGCAGGCGCCGGTGGCGCACCGCCAGCACCGTCTTCAGCAGGCCGACGATGCCGGACGCGCCCTCCAGGTGGCCCACGTTGGTCTTCGCCGAGCCGACCAGCAGCGTCCGCCCCGCCGGGCGTCCAGCCCCGGTTTCCGCCCCGGCTTCCGTGCCGAGCGCGGCGCCGAGGCCGGCGGCCTCGATCGGGTCGCCGACCCGGGTGCCTGTCCCGTGCAGTTCCACGTACTGGACCAGGCCGGGCGCCACGCCCGCCCGCCGCGCGGCGGCCCGGATCACGGCGGCCTGCGCGTCGGCGCTGGGCACGGTCAGGCCGTCCGTCGCGCCGTCGCTGTTGACGGCGCTGCCGAGCAGCACCGCGTGCACCCGGTCGCCGTCGGCGACGGCGCGGGCGAGCGGCTTCAGCACCAGCAGGACGGCGCCCTCGCCGCGGGCGTAGCCGTTGGCGCGGGCGTCGAAGGTGTGGCAGCGGCCGTCCGGGGAGAGGGCGCCGAAGCAGTCGACGGTGAGCGTGGAGTCCGGCGCCAGGTTGAGGTTGACGCCGGCGGCGAGGGCGAGCTCCGACTCGCCGCCGCGCAGGCTCTCCAGCGCGAGGTGGACGGCGACCAGCGAGGAGGACTGCGCGGAGTCCACGGTGAGGCTGGGGCCGCGCAGGTCGAGGGAGTAGGAGACGCGGTTGGCGATGACGCCCCGGTTCAGACCGGTCAGGGTGTGCCGGGTGACGGCGGCCGAGGCGGTGGTGAGGGCGGCGTAGTCGGCGGCGATGGCGCCGACGAACACACCGGTGCGGGTGCCGGCCAGCGCGGCGGGCAGGATGCCGGCGTCCTCCAGGGCCTCCCAGGCGAGTTCGAGGACCAGCCGTTGCTGCGGGTCGGCGGCGGTCGCCTCGGCCGCCGAGAGGCCGAAGAACTCGGGGTCGAACCGGTCGACCTGGTCGAGCCAGCCCGCGTCCCGGGAGGGCCCGGCCGCCGCCGGGGCGGCGAAGCGGGTCGCCGGGGCGGCGCCGACCGCGCTCGTGCCGGAGTCGAGCAGCCGCCAGAACGCCTCCGGGTCCGCCGCGCCCGGCAGGCGGCAGGCGGCGCCGACGACGGCCACCGCCTCCGGCGGGCCGGGCTGCGGTGCGGACGGGTCGAGGGGTTCCAGGCGCGCCATTGGTGGGTTCCACTCCTGAGGGCGGGTTGCTCGGTGTTGCCCCCCAGCGTTCCGCCCCCGCCCCCACCCCGGGCCCCTACCCAACCCCTGTCGAACCCCTAAGGCCACCCGTCTCGGGCCGGAACGGCCTCAGCCAGCACGAAGGCACCACCGCGATAGGGGCAAGCGGCAGGGTCCCGGCCGATGGGGACGGAGCGCGCGGGCCCCCGGTCGGGGTCAGCCGACGGAGCGGGAGCCGGGGTGGGAGCGGCGGCCGAGCGGAACAGGCCCCGCAAGGACGGCAGGCGACGGCGGCCCGAACGGCCACCGGCGGACCGGCGGCGCCGAGGCCCCCGCCCGCAGTGAGCCGGAGGTGGCCACCGGTCGGCCGCCTCCGGGCCGGCCCAGCTCGCGACGGGGGAAGCGGGGCGAGTGGCCTCCATCGGCAATGCGGCGGCAGCCCACAGGGCGGGAGCCAGGTCGCGCGGCCACCAGGGGTGGGGCCCGTCGGGGCGGGTCAGCCGGCGACGAGGGTGGTGGGGTGGGGGGCCGAGGCCAGGGGGGTGGTGGCGGGGCCGTCGTCGGGGGTGCTGGGGCCGAGGAGTTTGGCCAGGTCGACGCGGCGGCGGACGCCGAGCTTGCGGTAGACGCGGGTGAGGTGCTGCTCCACCGTGGAGACGGTGATGTAGAGCTTGCGGGCGATGTCCCGGTTGGAGAGGCCGCGGGCGGCGAGTTCGGCGACCCGGCGTTCGGCCTCGGACAGCCCCTCCGCCACGGGTTCCGCCGGGACGACCGCCAGCGCCGGGGTGCGGCGCAGCCGGCGGTCGGTGCGGCGGGCCCGGCCGGGGTCGCCGTCGTTCTGGTGGGCCTCGCTCAACTCCGAGAGGACGGCCGCGAGTTCGGATTCGGCCCCGGCCTCCTCCAGGTAGCCGACGGCCCGCTCCAGCAGCTCGGTGCGCTCGGCGCGTTCGCCGGCCGCGGCGCGGATCCGCAGGGCCAGGCCGCGGATCCGCGGGTGGCCGGCGGGGCCGAGCCGGGCGAGTTGGTGGTCGGCGAGCGCGGCGGCGGCGGGGCGGCGGCCGAGGGTGAGCTGGGCGCGGGCGGCGCCGAGCCGCCAGGGTGCGATGGCGGGCAGGTGGTCGAGGCCCCAGCGGGCCATCAGGTCGCCGCAGGCGCGGTAGTCGGCGAGCGCCTGCTCTGCTCGGCCGAGGGCGAGCCGGTGGCCGGCGAGTGCGTACCGGTGGTGCAGGCCGGCGGGGGTGTGCGCCATCCCGGCGGGGGTGGCCAGCTCCAGGAAGTGGGCGGCGTCCTGGTGCAGGCCGAGCGCGGTGCGGGCGGTGGCCATGGTGGCGAGGGGCAGTCCGATGGCGACGCCCCAGGCCTCCGGGCGGACGTGGGCGAACGCGGCCCGGCCGGCCTCGTCCGCGCTCCGCAGGTCGCCCTGGCGGAGCGCCGCTTCGGCGCGCAGGGCGGCGAGCAGGGCGTGCCAGGTGGCGCCGCAGCGGGTGCCGGCGCGTTCGGCGAGCGGGGTGCACCAGTGGGCGGCGCGGTCGGCGCGGTCGGCGTAGAGGAGGACGGTGAGCGCTGCGGTGAGGGATTCGGTGCGGACGCCGCCGAGCAGGCCGGCGCGCAGGACGAGTTCGGCCCGGACGACGGCGTCCTCGGGCGCGACGGTGCCGGCCAGCAATCCGGCGAGCAACCGCATACCGTCTCCCCGCTGGTCCGCCGGGAACCGGCCCTGGTCGGCGGGGTCCGGCTGCCGGGCCGGGTTGGGCAGCAGCGCGGGGTACCAGTAGGCGAGCCAGTACCGCAGGGACTCGGCGGGGGCGGCGTTGCCGGGGACGGCCTCGAAGCGGGCGAGTGCGGCGGTGCCCTCCTCGGTGCGGCCGTGCCAGAACAGGTGCCGGACGGTCTTGAGTTCGTGGCGCAGCGCGGTGGAGGCGTCGGTGACGGTGCCGGGGAGGGTGGGGACGCATTCGACGGCCGTGCTGCTGAACCCGGTGGGGAAGGCCGGCGGCACGGAGGCGGCGGCCTGGGCGGTCTCGGGCCCGAACCCGCCGGTGCTGGGACCGGCGCCGGCACCAGTCCCGGTGCCGGCCGTGGAAGCGGGCGGCACGGCGGGGCCGGGCACGTCCCACGCCGCACCGAAGTACCCGAGGTCGCCCGGCTCCCCCGCCTCCCCCGCCCGCGTCGCGGTGCTCTCCCCCGCCGTCAGCGCGCCGCGCAGGTGCCCCTCGGCGACCCGGGCGTGCCCGTCGACGGTGGCGTCCGCCGCCCCGGCGGCGCGGAGCAGCCGTCCGGCGCGCTGGTGCATGGCGGCGAGTTCGACCGGCCGCATCGCGGCGAGCAGGTCCCCGGCGGCGGTCGGGTGGCGGAAGCCGCCGTCGCGGAAGAGGCCGGCGGCGTGCAGCAGGTAGAGGGCCCTGGGGAGCGAGTCGGGGGCGAGCAGCAGGAGTTCGGCGAGCAGTTCGGGGGTGGCGGAGGCGCCGAGCACGGCGACGCCGCGCGCGTAGTGCAGGGCGAGCGGGTCGATCCGGTGCAGGCAGTGCATGAGTCCGCGCCGGTAGCCTTCGCCGACGACCAGCCGGTCGGGGCTGCCGGCGCGTTCCTGGTCGCCGATCAGGCTGTGCACCAGCAACGGGTTGCCGCCGGTGAGGGTGTGGGCCTCGGTGGCGAAGCGGGCGGCGGGGGCGCCGAGCCGGGCCCGGAGGAGGTCGGCGACGAGCTCGGCGGGCAGCAGGTCGAGCCGGATGTGCTGGTGGTGCGGCTGGCGGGCGAGTTCGACCTCGAAGAAGGGGTTGGACGGGGTCATGGTCTCGCGCGAGCTGAGCACGGTGAGCACGCCGGCGGTGCGGGTGCGGCGGACCAGGTAGAGCAGGAACTCCAGGGACTGCGGGTCGGCGTCCTGCCGGTCGTCGACGGCGATCAGTACGGGGGCGCGTTGGGCGAGCCGGCGGACCAGCCGGAACAGGCCTTCCAGGGTGCGCTGGGTGAGGCGTCCGGCCGGGCGGTCGGGCGGGGCGGGGCGGGCGGCTTCGGCGGCGCCCTCGGCGAGCAGGGTCTCGGCGGTCGCGGCCTCCTCGGGTTCGAGGTCGGCGCCCTGGAGGAGTTGCCGGGCGAGGCCGAGCGGGAACTCGCGTTCCAGCGGGGAGCCGGTGCCGACCAGGACGTGGGCGCCGTGTTCGGCGGCGGTGTCGGTGAAGGCGTAGAGGAGGTCGCTGCGGCCGCTGCCGACGGAGCCGTGCAGCACGATCACGCCCCCGGTGCCGGTCGCGGACCGGTCGAGGGCCTCGCGCAGCCGCCGGAACTCGGGTTCCCGGCCGGCCGGGAGGGTTCTCGGCAGGTCGCGGGGACCGGGCGCGGGGAAGGTGGACATCCGTTCTCCTGGAGCAGGCGCGCGGGAGGTCGGTCGCCTGCGCGGGCCGCTGGGCGCTCCTCCTCGCACGGGTTCGTGGGGCGAGGGGTTCCGGACGGTCCGACCGGGGCGGGGCGCGGGTGCTGGTGCGGGTGCGCGGCCGCCGGCCGACCGGCTCAGCGACAGAGGGAGCTGGCGCGCCGCAGCAGGTCGACGTCGAGCCTGGCCACCAGCCGAAGGCCGACGAGGCCGGCGAGGCTCACGGGGCCGGCGAAACCCGCGAAGCCGGCAGGGCTCAGGAAGCCCACGGAGCCGACGAGGCCCGTGCGGCCCGCGTGCCCGATCCGACCCTGCTCCACGACGTTCTCCGTCCCCCGCGCCCTCCCGGGCCCTGACCGCGCTTGTGACGGTCCGTCGGTTCGACGGTGTGCCACCCGGCTTATCCCCGGGGCACCCCACCGCGGTGTTGGAGGGTTGCCGGTCAGCCGGCCGGGGCCTCGGGGCTGACACTCTTCGCCGTTCCCGAGTCTAGGAAGGCCCCGCCGACCGCGTCAATCGCCCGCCGGGCCCGGGACCAGCCGGATCCGCGAGCCCGCAACACCGGTCAATCCGCCCGCAACACCGCCGCCACAATCGGCCGCCCAGCGCCGAATCATGACGAAGGGTCACCGATCGGTCACCCGGCCAGTCCGTGTGCGACCAGCCGGCCGCGCAGCCCGGCCAGTTCGCGCCGCACCAGGGCGGGCAGCCCGGTGCCGCCGTCGTCGGCGAGCTCCAGGACCGGGCCGAGCAGTTCGGCGGCGGCCCGCGGGTCGTGGGCGAGCAGGTGGCAGTCGGCCACCCGGACGGTGAACAGCAGTCGGGCGGAGGGCAGTTGGTCGGGGGCGAGCAGGGCGAGCGCGGTCTCGGCGGCGTCCACGGCGCGCCGGGCGAGCCGGGGGTCGTCGACGGCGGCGGCCACGTCGCGCAGCGCGGCGGCGGCCCCGGCCTCGACCCGCAGCCGCATCGAGGCGATGGAGAGCCAGGCGGCGTCGGCCTCGTCGTGGGCACCGATGTGGTCGAGGTGGAGCCGGGCGCGGCCGAGGTGGCGGACGGTGGCGCGGATGTCGCCGGTCATCGCGTAGGCGCGGGCCTGGGCGGCCTGGCTCATGGCGCCGGCCCAGTGCCGGTCGGGGGCGACCCGGGCGATCTCGCGGGCGAAGCCGAGGGCGGCGGCGGGGTCGCCGTCGAGGCGGGCGAGGAAGCTCATGTCGCTGAGCGCGGCGACCTGGGTGGCGGGGTCCTCGGCGAGTTCGGCCCAGCCGAGGGCGCGGTCGAAGCAGGCCATCGCGGTGGCGTTGCGGCCGGCCTGCATCCGCAGGGCGCCGGCGGCATGGGCGTATTCGGCGGCGATCCGGGCGAGCGGGCGGCGGGCGGGGCCGTCGGGGTGGGCGGCGAGCCGGCGCAGGATGACCCGCAGGGTCTCCTCGACGGCTTCGGTGCCGGGGGCGGTGGGGCCGTCGCCGGCGCGCAGGTGGGAGACCAGCAGGCCGGCCAGGGCGTGCGCGGTGTCGGGGTCGAGCGGGGCGCCGCTGTCGGGGTCGGCGGCGCGGAAGGCGGCGTGCAGGGCGGCGAGGTCGGCGGGCGCGGGGACGGCGCAGCCGGCGGCGTCGTGGAGCGGACAGAGCAGTCCGTAGTCGGGCAGGCGGGCGGGGAGCCAGGTGGCGAGCGCGGGCGGGAGGACGGGGGCGACGGCGGAGACGGGCGGGCCGGGCAGTGGGGGGCGGGCCCAGTCCAGCGGTTCGGGCGCCGTCGGGGCGGCCACCGGGAGGGCCGGGGCGGGCTCCGGGAGGGTGCCCTCCTCGGCGAGGCGGCAGGCGGCGCGCAGTTCGCCCTCGGCGCCGAGGAGGTCGTCGAGGCGGTCGGCGACCCGGGGGCTGGTGCGGCGGGTGCCGTGTTCGAGTTTGCTGACGGCGGTGTGGTCGTAGCCGATCTCGGCTCCGAGCTGGGCCTGGGTGAGGCCGGCGCGGCGGCGCCACTGGCGCAGGCGGTGCCCGAAGGCCCGCCAGAGTTCGTCCTCGGCGGGCGTGGTCGCCGCCCGGTTCCGGTGCACGGGGCTGCCCTCCCGAGTGCCTTCCGGGCCTTCCGATGGGGAGGTCCGCTGAGGAGGACGGTACTGGACGAACGGGCCCGCCGTACATGATGTGGTCTCAACCACTTTCCCCCTTTGGTCTCAACCTCTCCACGAGTTGGTCTCAACCTCCTCACCCGCTCCGACCTGGCCAAGTGTCCTTCCGGATCCCAACTTCCGCGCCAAACCCACCAACTGACGGAACTTGACGGAACTTGCCATTACCCCGTTCCGCGCGCTCGGACCGTTGACCGGGGCATGACGGCGTGTGAGGGTTCCGGCACCCGAGCGCGGACGCCCGCCACGGCCGTCCCCCAAGCGGCCCCGCGGTGAGCGCCCTTCCGGCACACCTGTCCGCGGTCGAGCACCCCCACGTTCGAGGAGCCTCGGAATGAAACGCAGACTACTGACGGCGGGCACCACCCTGACCGTCCTGGCCGGCATGCTGACCGCCACCGCGGTCGGACCCGCCGCCGCCGAACCGGGCCCATCCGCCAGCGCGCCGCCGAGCGCGCTGGCCGCCGCCGTGAACGCCGCCGACCAGGCGGCCGCGGCGGGCCTGGACGCCCTGGCCAAGGGCCCGGGCGAGACCTATGAGCGCCAGTCCGTCACCCCCTGGCTGGCCGGCCTCTACTCCGTCGCCTACGAGCGCACCTACAAGGGCCTGCCGGTGGTCGGCGGCGACGCCGTCGTGATCGCCGACGGCCAGGGCAAGGTGCGCGGCCTGCAGTCCGCCGCCTCCGGCCCGATCGGCGTGCCGACCACGCCGCTGATCAGCGCCGCCAAGGCGGAGAAGACCGCCCGCACCAAGCTGGCCACCGTGGACGGCGTGCAGACCCGCCGGCTGGTCGTCCGGGTCCAGGACGGCGCCGGCCGGCTGGCCTGGGAGACGGTGCTCAACGGCCGCACCGCCACCGCGCCGAGCACCCTCCACGTGTTCGTGGACGCGCGCAGCGGCGAGGTCATCGACTCCTACGACGACGTGCGCGCGGGCACCGTCAACAGCAAGTGGAACGGCCCGTCCCCGCAGATCAGCACCACCAACTCGGGCGGCCAGTACTCGCTGCGCGACCCCAACCGGCCGGGCCTCAGCTGTGCCGACTACTCCAGCGGCCAGGTGTTCAGCAAGTCCAGCGACACCTGGGGCAACGGCAGTGCCACGAGCAAGGAGACCGGCTGCGGCGACGTGATGTTCGCGGCGCAAAAAGAATGGGACATGCTCAAGGACTGGCTTGGGCGCAACGGCCACAACGGCAACGGCGGCAGCTGGCCGGTCAAGGTCGGTCTCAACGACGTCAACGCCTACTGGGACGGCTCCTCGGTCTCGATCGGCCACAACCAGGGCAACGAGTGGATCGCCTCGATCGACGTCGTCGGCCACGAGTTCGGCCACGGCATCGACCAGTACACCCCGGGCGGCGCCAACAACGAGAACGGCCTGGGCGAGGGCACCGGCGACATCTTCGGCGCGCTCACCGAGGCGTACGCCAACGAGCCCGCCCCGTACGACAGCCCGGACTACACCGTCGGCGAGATGGTCAACCTGGTCGGCCGCGGCCCGATCCGCAACATGGCCAACCCGTCCCTCGTCAACGGCGACCCGAACTGCTACTCCTCCTCGATCCCGAGCACCGAGGTGCACGCGGCCGCCGGCCCGCTGAACCACTGGTTCTACCTGCTCGCCGAGGGCTCCAACCCGGGCGGCGGCAAGCCGACCAGCCCGACCTGCAACAGCTCGACGGTCACCGGCGTCGGCATCAAGGACGCGGGCCGGGTCTTCTACGGCGGCATGCTGCTCAAGACCAGCGGCATGACCTACAAGAAGTACCGGACCACCACCCTGACCGCCGCGAAGAACCTCGACTCGACCTGCAACCTGTTCAACCGCACCAAGGCGGCCTGGGACGCGGTCAGCGTGCCCGCCCAGACCGGCGACCCGAAGTGCGACGGCCCGACCAACCCGGACTACCAGATCTCGCTGAACCCGGGCTCCGGTTCGGTCCAGCCCGGTAGCTCGACGACCGCCACGGTGGTCACCCAGGCCACCGGCGGCGCCCAGAGCATCAACCTGAGCGCCTCGGGCGCGCCGAGCGGCGCCACGGTGACCTTCAACCCGTCGACGATCCAGACCGGGTCGAACGCGACGATGACGGTCGCCACCACCGCCACCACCGCGCCGGGCACCTACGTCATCACGGTCAGCGGCACCGGTGCGACCCCGCACTCCGCGCAGTACACGCTGACGGTCGGCGGCGGCAACCCGGGCGGCAACGCGCCCGACATCAGCGTCGCCAACGTCCAGGCGCACCTGAGCCAGCTCAACACCATCGCCTCGCAGAACGGCGGCAACCGGCGCACCGGCACGGCCGGCTACAGCCAGTCGCTGGCCTACGTGAAGGCCAAGCTCCAGGCGGCCGGCTACCAGGTCAGCGAGCAGACCTGCGGCTCCTGCACCTACACCGCCAACAACCTCATCGCCGACTGGCCGGGCGGCCCCGCCGACCAGGTCACCATGTTCGGCGCGCACCTGGACGGCGTCAGCGCCGGCCCGGGCATCAACGACAACGGCTCCGGCTCCGCCGTGCTGCTGGAGACCGCGCTGGTCCTGGCGCAGCAGAACCCGACCCTGACCCGGCACGTCCGGTTCGCCTGGTGGACGGGTGAGGAGCAGGGCCTGCAGGGCTCGCAGTACTACGTGGGCCAGCTGAGCTCCAGCCAGCGCAGCGCGATCAAGGGCTACTACAACTTCGACATGGTCGGCTCGCCCAACGCCGGCTACTTCATCAACAACGTCAACTCGGCCACCTCGGCCCCGATGAAGGCCTACTGGGACTCGCTGAACCTCCAGCCGGAGGAGAACGTCGAGGGCCAGGGCCGTTCGGACGACGCCTCGTTCCAGTCGGCCGGCATCCCGACCTCGGGCTACGCGGCGGGCGCCAGCGCCACCAAGACCTCGGCGCAGGCCGCCAAGTGGGGCGGCACGGCGGGCCGGGCGTACGACTCCTGCTACCACTCGGCCTGCGACACCAGCAGCAACATCAACGCCACGGTGCTGGACCGCAGCGCGGACGGGGTCGCCTACACCCTGTGGAAGACCTCGGTCGGCAGCGGCCCGGTCCCGAACAACGACTTCTCCATCGCGGTCAACCCGGCCACCGGCACCGTCAAGCCGGGTGAGTCGACCAGCGCCGCCGTCGACACCCGGATCACCTCCGGCTCGGCCCAGACGGTGAACCTCACCGTCGCCGGCGGGCCGGCCGGTGTGACGGCCACGGTCAGCCCCTCCTCGGTGCAGTCCGGCGCCTCCGCGACGCTGAACGTCTCGGTCGCCTCGACGGTCGCCGCGGGCACGTACAACCTGACGGTGACCGGCACCGGCTCGGTCGCCCACACCAGCAGCTACACGCTGGTGGTCGCCAACGACCCGGGCCCCGGCAACGGGACCTGGACGCCCGGTACCACGTACCAGGCGGGCGACACCGTGACCTACAACGGGGTCAGCTACCGGTGCCTCCAGGGCCACACGGCCCAGGTGGGCTGGGAGCCGCCGATCGTCCCGGCCCTCTGGCAGCAGATCTGAGCGGACCGGATCAGCTACCGGGACGGGATATGGGCGGTGCCGCGGTTCGTCGAGGGGGACGGACCGCGGCACCGCCGCCGTTTCCGGGCACCGGGTCACCAGGTGCAGTCGGCCGGTCACCACGGGGTTGCGAGCTGACGTAGAGTCGGCCAGGACCCGCGTCCGTCGATACCCGCGTCCGCCGCCGCCCGAGGAGGTACCGCCGTGACCACCACCCCTTCCCCGATCCCCTCGCCGACCGCTTCCCCGGCCCCTTCCCCGACCCCCTCCCCGATCCCCTCCCCGATCCCCGAACTGCCCGCCGAGGCGGTCGAGGAGTGGCGCGCCGAGGAGGCCCAGCTCATCGACCTGCTCGCCCGCACCCGGCAGCGGGTCGGCGGCGTCGCCGCGTTCCGGATCGGCCCGCGCCCCACCGTCCTGGTCACCGACCCCGAGGCCGCCCAGCACGTCCTCGCCCGCCACCCCGACCGCTACGTCAAGCGCTCGCACCGCGCCCGGGTGATCGCCGGCGAGGGCGTACTGTCCGCCACCGGCGAGGCCTGGAAGAACCAACGCCGCATGCTCCAGGCCCAGTTCACCGGCCCCGGCATGCGCCGGTACGAGGCCCGGATCGCCGCCGCCGCCCACCGCACCGCCGACCGCTGGGCCGGGTACGCGCGCACCGGCGAACGCTTCGACGTCGGCGACGAGATGCGCCACTTCGCCCTCGACACCATCTGGCGCGCCCTCACCGGCCACCCCCTCGACACCGCCACCGAGACCGAGCTCGACCGCATCCCCGTCGTGGTCGCCAACCTCCCCCAGCTCCCCGACGGCGACCCGGCCCCCGCCGCCGTCGCCCAGGACGTCGCCCGGATCGACGCCGTCGCGCACGCCGCCATCGCCACCGCCCGCCGCCGCGAGGACGGCCCCGACGGCTCCGGCGTGCTGCGCGTCCTCCTCGACGCCGCCGAACAACACCCCGAGTACACCGACCGGTTGATCCGGGACGAGCTCGTCACCCTGCTGTTCGCCGGCCACGAGACCACCGCCACCACCCTCACCTGGCTCTTCCTCCTCCTCAACGCCAACCCCGAGGCCCGCGACTGGGCCCTCGCGGCCGGCCCCGACGGCTCCCCCGAACGACGCGAGGCACTCCAGGCGCTGGTCAGCGAGACCCTGCGGCTCTACCCGTCCGCCTGGATCCTCCCCCGGCACGCGCTCACCGCGGACACCCTCGCCGGCCACCACATCGAGGCCGGCACCGACCTCCTCGTCTGCCCCTACCTCACCCACCGCGACCCCGACCTCTGGCCCGACCCCGAACGCTTCGACCCCACCCGCTTCACCACCACCGGCACCCGCCCCACCCACCTCGGCGCCTACCTCCCCTTCGGCCTCGGCGCCCGCGCCTGCCTGGGCATCCAGTTCGCCCTGCGCGAGTCGGTCGCCCTGCTCGAACTCCTGCTCCCCGCCTACGCAGTGAACTACCTCGACACACCGAAGGGGTCCGCGTACAGCATCACCGTCCGCCCGGACGGCCCCTCGCCGGCGCTGATCTCGGTTCGCTGACCGCTCCTCCCGTTTCGCGGTTCACGCGCGCCCTTCTCCTCGCCTCTAACCTTCGAAGGGTCCGCACCGGGCGGGCCGTTCGGAAGGAGGAGCGGCATGGATCCGCTCGGCGCTTCGGCGGTGATCACGGCCTCCACCACGGTGGCGGCCCAGGTCACCGCCGCGGCCTGCCAGTACCTGCGCCTGCGCTGGGAGCTACGGCAGGAACTCGCCCACCGGCAGGCCCTGGAGGCCCTGCTCCGCTCGCTACCCGAAGGCAGCACCGTGACGATCACCCTCCCGCGCGGTAGCCGGTGAGCATCAACGAACCGACGGCCTTCTCCTACACGGACGAGCCGGTCATCGCCACCACCAGGCCGCCCTCCCCCGCCGAGGGGTTCGACGGCTTCTACCGCCGCTTCATGCCCCGGCTGGTCGGCTTCCTGATGTGGCAAGGGGCACCGGGCAGTCTCGCCGCCGACATCGCCCAGGAGACGATGGTCAAGGCGTACCACGACTGGTGGCGGATCCGCTCCCACGAGGCATGGGCCCGCCGGGTCGCCTCCCGCGAACTGGTCCGCCACTTCAGCCGGGTGCTGGAGGATCCGGTGGGTGACGTCCCCGAGGAGTCCGGCCCGCTGCTCGCCCACCCCGACGACCTCGCCGAGTTGGAGAGCAGACACGAGCTGCTCGACCTCCTCGGGACCCTGCCCCCACGCCAACGCCAGGTCCTCGCCTGGAGCGTGGACGGCTACCGGCCCGCCGAGATCGCCGAGGAACTGGGCATCGACCCGGCCACCGTCCGCGCCAACCTGATGAAGGCCCGACGGGCGGTCGCCGCCCACCTCGCCTCCCGAGGGGAGGACGCATGACCACCCCCGAGGACCACTGGCTGGCCACCCAACACGCCGTTCTTGTCGAGGATTTGGCTGACACCCTCGATCTCGGAGCCGGTCTGCGCGACATCCGGATCTTCGCCCGGCACCAGGAGCTGGTCACCGACCTCGGCCACACGCTCGACCTCGAAGCCGGCCTAGCCGCCATCCGCCCGGAAGCCAAGCCCTCGACTCCGCAGGGCGAGCCGCAGGTACTCCGCCAGCCTGCCGGGTCTCTCAGGCCCCAGCAGCGCCTGCGGCTGCGCCGGAACCCTGCGATCGTCCGAGGAGTCCGCGACGTCATCCTCCTCCAGGCCACCGAGATCTCGCTCGATGTCGCCCTGCTCCTCACCAACCGGGCAGCCATCGACTATACCCAGTCCCGGGTGCGGGATCTGAGTCACCAACTGCGCGTGGCCAAGCGTCGGGGCATTCGCGTGCCGCAGCTCTATGGTCGCACCGAGGATCTGCTCGAATACCTGCAAATGGCGGAACATCACTCAAGGATCAGGGGAATCCGCAGTCTCGCCCTGCAATCCACCCTGCGCCTGGCCCTTGACCTCGTTCTCAACATCAGCGATCGCCACGAGGCGAGCTCCGAGCAGGTTCTCAGGCTTCGGCGGCTCATCGTCAGTCTCTCCGAGGTCGCGAGCGTCACGCTCAACCCTGATGAGGAGATTCGCGAGGGCCTCTCCCACCTGACCGCTCTCTCTGCCGTCCTCTCCACCACCCTTGCCTCAATGCTGGACATGACGGCGGGCACCCTCAGCGGCCAGGGCTCGGTGCCGGACCTCTGCACAATCTTCCTGGACGGCACGCTCGATGACTTCACCGACGCCGACCTGACCGACATCGACCTCACCGGTGTCGACCTCACCGGCGTGCACTGGACCCCGGACGGCACCCGGTGGCCGTCGACCGTCGACATCGAGCAGCTCCGGGCCGAGTCCGTCGAAACCCCTCCCGGTTCCGGCGTCTTCGTGGTCCGCCCGGGCACGGCGAGGGCGGAGGCGTCCTGGGTCTGACCCAAACCTCTCCATGCGGAGCCGTAACGTCATGGGTGGGTCGGGCAGTTGGAGACTCGGGGCAGCGTCTGCCCGAGAGCCGAGTTCGCACGAAGGAAGTGCATGCCATGAACGAGGATCCCTCCGACACCGCGACCGACGACCAGATCCTGGCCGCCGGTCGGCACGCCGAGCGCCTGCTCATCGAGGCGGGGCGCCCCGTCCCGGTGCAGATCACGCCGGAGCAGGCCGCGCCGTGGTTCCGGGAGACCCGGGACGTGATGCTCCGGGCCGAGGCGGACGGCACGCTGCGGTACTGCGACCACCTGACCGCTCCGCAGCCGACCGTCGTCCTGGCGGAGACCCCGGACCGGCTCGCCTGCTGGGACTGCTACACCAAGGCGCAGGCCCGGCGCCTCTGCCACCTGTGCGGCGGGCCGGCCGGGACGCAGTCCCTGCACGGGGGCGTCGAGTCGGTGATCCGCGGTCCGGCGGCGGTGTACTCGCGGGTGCTCTGCGACTCCTGCGCCAACCCCGCCGGTTCCCGGGGCACTTTCGGCAACGGGTGACGGAACGGCGGGGGCGGGCGCGGGTGCCGGGAAGCTGCCGGTGGATCTGCCGCCACCTCGCACGCCGGCGGCCATAGCGTGGGCGCCCGGCGCGCAGGGCCGACCAGCGCGCCCCCGACGTCCGAAAGGATCCCACCACCGCCATGACCAGTCTCCGCACCCGGGCCGCCGCCCTGGCGGCCGTCGCCGCGATCGGGTTCGCCGCCCTCGCCACCGGCACCGCCCACGCCACCCCGTCCCCGGCGGCGGCCCCGGCCCCCGTCGCCGAGGCGCCCGCCGCCACGGCGGCGGCGCTGTCCGCCCCCACCCGCATCCCGGGGAACAACGCCCTCCTGCGCAACCAGGCCTGGTACTCGCCGGACGGCCGGGTCATGCTGGCCATGCAGGGCGACGGCAACGTCGTGCTCTACCGCGACGGCAAGGCGATCTGGGTGGCCCCCGGCGCCATGCCGGACGGCAACGCCCTGGCCATGCAGGGCGACGGCAACCTCGTCGTCTACTCGGCCGACAACCGGCCGCTGTGGAACAGCCAGACGGGCGGCAAGTGGGGCGCCGAGCTGACGATCTACAACGAGGGCGCCATCGCCGTCGAGCTGAACGGCAAGGTCCTGTGGACCTCCGTGCCGCCCACCCCCAACCCGCTGCCGTCCTGTCCGCCGTGGGGCCCGCCGATCCCGGGCCAGATCGTCTGGCCGTGGTGCCCCACCTGGCCGTTCCCGTCCTAGTCGGTCCCGCCCTGCCCTGAATCGAACCCCGCCCCGGTCGGTCCCGTGACACCGACCGGGGCGGTCGGCTACTCGGCCGCGTCCGCCGCCTCATGGGTGGTGAGGGCTTCGGCGCGGAGGTCTTCCTCGGAGGCGCCGCGGCGCCAGTAGCCGGATAACTCGATCCGGTGGCGGCGCAGCGCGCGGACCGTGCCCGCCTCGCCGGCGAGCCATGAGGCATCCGGCACCCGCAGGGCGGGGCGTTGTGGCAGGTTGGCCTGGACATCTGCACCGATGGGCTGGTTACGGGCGAGCCAGTCCAGTGCCGGCCGGTCCATCACCTCGTGGGCCCCGAAGCCGCCTGGCCTCGGCCAACTCTCGTAGCGTCCGACCCGGCTCGGGCCAAGATGTCACTGCGGTCATGAGATCCCCCTGGAAGTGGAGTCGGTTCGATGGGCGTCACGCTTGGCGTGGTGGTGCTGACGATGGGCAACCGGCCGGCGGAGCTGCGCGCCCTCTTGGACTCGGTGCGAGCCCAGGAGGGCGGCGACAGCGGGGTGCGGACCGTCGTGCTCGGCCAGGGCGTCGGGCTGCCCGAGCTTCCCGACTGGGTGGACGCGGTCGAGCTGCCGGAGAACCTCGGCATCCCGGGCGGTCGGAACGCCGGCGTCGAACGACTGCGCGAGACCGGCGGCACCGACGTGCTGGTGGTCCTGGACGACGACGGCCTGCTGCCCCGGGCCGACACCTTCCGGCTGATCCGCGAGGCGTTCGAGCAGGACCCGGACCTCGGCATCGTGTCCTTCCGGATCGCCGACGAGACCGGGTTCACCCAGCGCCGCCACGTGCCCCGCCTCGGCGCCAGCGACCCGATGCAGTCCGGCCCGGTCACCACCTTCCTCGGCGGCGGCCACGCCATCCGGATGAGCGTGATCGACCAAGTCGGCCTGTTCCCCGCGAAGTTCTTCTACGCCCACGAGGAGACCGACTTCGCCTGGCGCACCCTCGACGCCGGCTGGGGCATCGACTACCGGGCCGACCTGGTCCTCCAACACCCCCGCACCGACCCCGCCCGCCACGCCGCCTACTACCGGATGACCGCCCGCAACCGCGTCTGGCTCGCCAAACGCCACCTGCCCGCCCCGCTGGTGCCGGTGTACCTCACCTCATGGATCGCCTACACCCTGCTGCGCCGCCCTCCGATGGAGGGTCTGAAGGCCTGGTGGGGCGGTTTCTTCGAGGGCGTTCGGGTGCCGTGCCCGCCCCGGCGGCCGATGCGGTGGAGCACGGTGCGCCGGATGGCGCAGCTGGGTCGGCCGCCGATCTTCTGACGACCGGCCCGACCGCACGCCAGGACCAGACGGCGTGCGGGGCGGAGATGACGCGCTGCACACCGGCGGCGGTCATCGCCGGGTACTCCGAGAGTGGGGGCTCGCGAGACGACATGGGGGGCGGGGCGCCATCATTGGGGGATTGGGGATGACCGTAACGGCCTAATCACGATCCCGGGGGTGGGCTCGTAGATCAGATCGGCAGGTCCCAGCCGGGGCCGTCCTCGGCGCCGATCCACACCCGCTGAGCGGCGGCCGACACGGTGATACCGAATTCGTCGTGGCTGGGCTCGCCAGCACCCTGCCAGTGCTGAAGGGCCCGCTCGACCCGGTCCCACAGGCGGACGGGTCCGCGCTGCGTCACGGTCCACCCGCCGTCGGCATCGGGCTCGGTGCGCGCCTGCGACCCGGTGGCTACGTCCCAGAGGATCTGTCGATCCCCCGCGCCCATGCGGACGGCCGAGGGTGCGGCGAGCTGGGCCACCCACCCGCCTACCCAGTTGTCCAGTACTGCGGGGCTGATCTGGGTCGGGCGTTCCTCGCCGGGCAACAGGTCGAGTACGGGAAGGGGCGGCCGGTCGTGGGGTCGGGCGATCATGAAACTGGCCTGGTCGTGGAGGAAATGGCCGCTCGCCTCTCCGGGGGCGGTCACGGTAAGCAGCGCAAGGGCGTTCACATAGCTCCACCCGGACAAGGTGACCAGGATTTGGCCACCGGCCTTGACCTGATGGAGCCACGGCAGCGGGATGTACCGCACGGAACACGTGGCGATGAGCCGGTCGTAACTGCCCCTGTTCGGGTCGCCTCGGAGGCCGTCACCGGTGATCAGTCGAGGCGCGTATCCGGCCGCCTTGATGGCGGTGGCGGCCCGTTCGGCAATCTCCGGGTCGTACTCGATGCTGGTGAGGTTGGCGTCCCCCAGCCGGTGCGCGCCGAGGGCGGTCGAGTAGCCGGTTCCCGTGCCGATTTCGAGCACACGGTGCCCTGCCTCGGTACCGAGCTGGTGCCACATGCGGAGTACCAGTGACGGCAGGGTTGACGACGACGACGGGGAGCCGGTCACGGCCTCGCCAGACACGTCGTCGGGCCGGATGCGGCCGTCGAGCTGGGTGACCAACGTCTGGTCGTCATAGATTTCGTCCAGCCATCCGGACTCACCCTCGCGGAGGGGCCGGTAGCTGGTCGGCATGCTTCCCGCCACGGGGGCGAAGAACGAGCCGACGAACAGTTCCCGAGGAACGGCACGGGCAGCGGTCGTCCACTCCCGATCGGTGAGGATGCCGTCGGTGGTGAGCCTTTCCGTCAGGGCGGCGCGGAGTTCGGCCGATGTGCTCACGTGTCAGGACCTTTCTCTAGCTGGTCGGCGAGGGCATGGGCAATCGCGTCGGTGACTGCCGAAGGCTGCCAAGCCCATTGCCCGTTGGGGTTGCACTCAAGGAAGTACCAAGTTCCGTCGGCGGTCACAGCGAAGTCGAGCGCGCCGAACACCAGGCCGAACTCGGCAAGGTACGCGGTGACAGCCTCTCCGACCGCGCCGGGCACCTCGATCGGATCGCAGGCCATCTGGTCCTGCCGGCGACGCCAGTCAAGGTCGGGGCTGTCGATCCGGACGCCGAACAGCTGGTCGCCAACTGCCGTGACCCGGGCGTCGCATACCTTAGGCACCTTGGCCTGGAACAGATGCGGGCAGGCCGCGACGGCATCGGTGATCTCGTATCCGCACACCTCGCGCACCCACACGGCGTGCGGCTCACCGTTCACCGTGTAGGGCGAGTTCCACAGTGGCTTGTAGACGGCGCCGCCGACTTGGAGGGTGGCGAACTCCGACGCGACGGCCGGATCGTTGGTGATCAGCGTGTTGGGCACTCGGAGCCCGCACCGTTGCGCGGTGGCCAACTGGACCGGCTTGAACTCGGCCGCCCGATTGAGCCATGGGTGATTGACGTAGTGCGCCCCGGGGAGCGAGGCCAACACGCCACCGAAGCCCCAAGCCGTCTGCTGTGCCGCAAACTTCTGCTCTTGTCCCTGGAGGTCGGGTGGACCGTCGTAGGCCGAGGCCCTGCGCACCCAGACGGAGCGTACGCGTGTGAGGTCAAGCTCTCGGCTTGACGTGCGCAGGGTGCCCCGCTGGTCGCCCGTACGGTACGTGGCGGTCAGCGAGGCACCCGTGTGCAGGTCGGTGCCGGGATCAATTCGGACCACCGGGACGCGACGGTCAGCGAGGATGCGCAGGACCACATCGGCTGTCGCGTCACCGGGGTTGGTCAGTACCAGCACCGACCTGCGTTGATCGGTCATCAGTCGCTGCTCTGGTCCTGGTCGTAGGACTCGGTGCTGTCGACGTCGCTCGGGCTGCCCGGCTGACCGTCGGGGGTGGTGCTGGTGGGCGTGACGCCGCTGGTGCTGGTGCCGTGCCCGCCCATCTCAACGGTGCGGCCCTGGTCGTCGATCCAGACGGCAACCTGCGTGTCCGGGTCGATCACGGGCGCGTACTCCGGGACGACGGCGGTGGCCGCGAACGGCGCCATCCGGGTCGTACCCCACGGCGGAGTCGTCGTGTCCATACATCCTCCTCGCATCGGTGGTGCTCGGATCCGTCAACAACTCTTCCGGGTGGTGGAGTTGTTGTCATTCTGCCCCGGGCCGGGTACTCAACCTGGTGGCCAGCCTCGGGGCCGATCTTGTGAAGCGACCTCGCCCCGGTCGTCCGGGTCCGTCCATTCCCGTCACCGGGCCGGGGTTGTGCATCCGTCCGACCCTTCAAAGTGGTCGGCGGCTGGAGCCCACCTCCGAGCGGCCGATTGAGGGGGACCGTTTGGGGTGGGTGACCTGGGGCCCGCCCCCGCCTGGGAGGTTGGCGGGGGCGGGGCTCACGGGCCCGACGCCCGGAGCTGCCCGGCGCTGCGCACCCTCGATCGCGCGCCGGGTGTTTTGGTGGCCCCGTCCGGTGACGACGGGGGGCGTCCTTCGGACGGGGCCGAGCCCGCACCACTGGAGGCGCCCAGTGGTGCGGGGGCATAGGGGTTATCGACGGCGGGGAGTACCGTGGATGAACCGACGGTCCGTCTCCCACTCGTACCCGCCCCCCTCTTGGCGGAGGAACACGGCGTTGCCCTTGCCCTTGTCCATCAGCACACCCAACCGACCGGTCAGGGTGTCGAGCGTCAACCTGCCGACGTCCGGACGGTGGGGGTCCTTGAGCGGGGCGGCGAGCGACTTCCTCGGCTCGCCGTCGAGGTACGGCTGCGTGATCGTGACATGGGCATCCGGCTTGCAGTCGGTCCCGCACGTGCACGCTCGGAAGGTCCGCTGCTGGTAGTCGATACCCGGGTCGTTCTCGGGCTCGTGCTGAATGAACGTCATAACCACATCTCCGCACCGGCTCTAGCGCTCCGCACTCTCACTGACTGTGCATACAGCGTTGCGCTTCGGCAGGTACCCTGTGAAGGGTGGCCATGTGTCACATCCCAACTGGACACATGGCGCCATGTGTCGCGTCTCAACTGGACACACGGAGGCCTACGTGGTGTTCGCGCCCAACGAGCTGGACCCCGACAAGTCCGCTCGTGATCAGTTCGGCTGGGAGATGCGGGAACATCGCAAGCGGGCGGGCACAATGCCGCTGGAGCGCTTGGCCGAGATCGTGAAGATCTCCAAGGGGCACCTCGGCCGGATCGAACGAGCAGAGTCCATGCCGCCCCCCGACTTGCCCGCCAAGCTCGACGCCGCGTTCAACACAGACGGCCGGTTCGGCAGGATCTACAGCCTGGCCCGGAAGGAGAAGTTCCCCGGCCGATACCGCCGAGCAATCGAGCTGGAGGCCGACTCGTCCATCATCGAGGAGTACGCCTGCGCGAATGTCCCGGGCCTGCTTCAGACGCCGGCCTTCGCGCGGTGCTCCCTGCGGGCCGGGCACCCGCACGCCACGCAGCAAGAGATAGACGAACTCGTCGCGGCACGGCTGGGTCGACAGGCCCGTCTGGGCTCTGCTTCTCCGCCGCGCTGTTGGTACGTCCTTGACGAGGCGGTGCTCCGCAGGCCGGTTGGCACGGATCGGGTGATGCGCTACCAGCTCATGAGCCTCGCGACTGAGCGCCGCTCCTTCATCACCATTCAGGTGCTCCCATTCAGCGCGGGGGCACATCAGGAGATGGGAGGGTCGCTCACCCTCTACACCCTTCCGGACGGCGCCACCACGGCCTGGGCGGAAGGCGCCCGGGACGGTGTGGTCATCGACGAACCGGACCGCGTTGCGACACGCCGTGAGGCCTACGATTATCTCAAGGCTCTTGCCCTGTCGCCCCGGCACTCGCAGGCGATGATCAGAAGCATCTTGAAGGAGTACAGCCGTGCAGGCCATGTGGCGAAAGAGCACCTATAGCAACAACGATGGCGGGACCTGCATCGAGGTTGACGACGCCAACCCGGGCCGTGTGCGGGACTCCAAGGACCCCGACGGCCCGAAGCTGACCTTCACGCCGAACGGCTGGCAAGCCTTCGTCACCGCCGTTCGCGACGGCCAGTTCGGTGACGTCTGATTCGTTGTTTCGACCCCGCCTCCTTCGTAGGCGGTTTCTCGGGGCCGTTGCAACACGTGGTTGGTTTGATCAGGCCGCGATGAGTTTATGCAGGCGCTCGGCTGGGGTTTCCCAGCCGAGCCTTTTGCGTGGGCGGCCGTTGAGTTCGACGGCGACGGCGGTCAGGTGCTCTGGACTGTGGGCCGAGAGGTCGGTGCCCTTGGGAAGTACTGCCGCAGCAGGCCGTTCGTGTTCTCGTTCGAGCCGCGCTGCCAGGGGCCGGCCGGGTCGCAGAAGTAGACCGGGACACCTGTGGCAACGGTGCAGGAGGCGTGGGCGCCATCTCGGCGCCCTGGTCCCAGGTCAGCGACCGCACCACGTGGCCGGGCAGGGTCTGGACGGTCTCCACCAGGGCGTCACGCCCATGCTCGGCGGCACGGCCGTTCGGCAGGTGCAGGAGCATCACGTAGCGGGTGGCCCGCTCCACCAGGGTGCCGATCGCCGAGGCGCCGTCCTTGCCGATGATCAGGTCACCCTCCCAGTGCCCGGGAACCGCCCGGCCCTCGACCTCGGCCGGGCGTTCGCTGATCACGACCATCGGGGCGGCGAACCGCGGCTGCCAGCAGGCGGCCTCGCGGTGCGGCCTGCGGCGCGCGCGTCCGGTGCGCAGGGCCGCCGCGAGCTCGCGGCGCAGTTCACCCCGGCGCTGGATGTAGAGGAGCTGGTAGACGGTCTCGTGGGCCACGTGCATGTCCGGCCACTCGGGAAAGGTGTCCGCAGAGCCTGGCAGATCTGCTCCGGACTCCACCTCCGATCCAGGCGGTCCTGGATGAAGTCCCGCAGCTCCGGGTTCTCGGCGATCTTCCCCGTCTTCGGCCGGGGCCGACGGGCATCGGCCCGGGCCTGGGCGGCGTGGGGCCGGTAACGGCCGCTGGCCGGATGGCGGTTGCGCCGGATCTCCCGGCCGATCATGGACGGGCTGCGGCCCAGCTCGCCGGCGATCGCGCGGACGGTCGCCTTCTCCCGCAGCCGGTCGGCGATGTGGATCCGCTCGTCCTCACGCAGGTACCGGGACTCGCCGGACGCGGCCGAGGGCGCCCGCTCGGGTCGAGCGGGCGCCCTGAACCTTTTCGGGTCCGTGTGGCCGTTGCGCCACTCGCGTCCGGTGCGCGGGTGAACGCCCACGAGCCGGGACGCTTCTTTACCGCTGCAGCCCTATTGCACGAGCCGGAAGCATTCCTCCCGCTCGGCACGGAGCTTCCTGGGCCCCTGTGGCTTCCGATCCTCACGAACCTCGAAGTCCATCGCATCCCCTCAGCTGGGGTGTTGCGACGACCGTTGGAACCCAAGGTCGCACCGACGGGGGCATTCGGCTACTCGCCCGACGCCTCGTGGGCCGCGAGGGCTTCGGCGCGGAGGTCTTCTTCGGAGGCGCCGCGGCGCCAGTAGCCGGAGAATTCGATCCGGCGGCGGTCGATGCCGCGGTCGCCGATCAGGTGGCGGCGCAGCGACCGGACGGTGCCCGCCTCGCCGGCGAGCCAGGCGTAGAGGTGGGCCGGGTCGGGGAGTCGGGCGTCGCGGACTGCGGTGAGGAGGTCGTCGGGGCCGGTCAGCCAGTGGGCCTCGACGGTGGCGCGGCTGGTCAGTTCCTGGACGTCCTCGGGGTGCGGGACCCGGAGGAAGGCGTGCACGGTGACGTCGGCCGGCAGCCACTCCAGGATCGCGGCCGCGGCGGGCAGGGCCGTCTCGTCGGCGGCGAGCAGGACGGTGCGGGTCCCGGCCGGGGGCCGGAAGCCGACGCTGCGGTTGTCGGCGACGGCCGGGCCGAGCAGTACCACCCGGTCGCCCGGTTCGGCCCGGGCCGCCCAGCGGGAGGCCGGGCCGGTGTCGCCGTGCAGGGCGAAGTCGACGTCCAGTTCGGTGCGCCCGTCCGGGAGTTGGCGCTGGGCGCGGACGGTGTAGGAGCGCATGACGGCGCGGACGGACTCGTCGAGGGCGCGCCACTCGGCGAACCAGCCGAGGCCCGCCTCGACCGGGATGACCGGCGCGTCCTGGCCGGGGTGCGGGAGGAAGAGCGAGAAGCTCTGGTCCCGTCCGCCGCTCGCGAAGCCGGTGAGTCCGGCGCCGCCGAGGGTGACCCGGACCAGGGTCGGGCCGAGGCGCCGGCTGCCGACCACCTCGGCGGCGAAGAAGCCGAACTGTTCGGCGACGGCGGCGGCAGCAGCGGTGGCAGCGGCCTCGTCGGCGGTGCTCATCCGAGCTTCTTGGCGTTCTGGACGGTCTTGGCGAGGTTCTCCAGCAGCGGGGCCGCGCCCAGCCAGGAGAACCGGGGCACGGCGTCCCACGGGGTGATCTGGCCGGCCTTGACGGCGGGCAGCGCGGACCAGGCGGGCTTGGCCGCGAGGTCGGCGGGCTGCAGGGCGGTGGTCCGGTTGTCGAGCAGGATCAGGTCGGCCTTGTACTTGCCGGCGTTCTCCCAGCTCAGGCCCTCGTAGTAGCCGGTGGGGTCGAGCGTGTCCGGGACGACGAAGTCGATGCCCAGGTCGCGGAAGTACATCAGGTCGGTGCTGAGCGCCGGGTTGGACACGTAGAACAGGTCGGCGCTGCCCGAGGCGGCCATGACCTTGAGTCCACCGGCCGCCTTCGCCGCCTGACGCAGCGTCTCGGCCGCCGCCTCGAAGCGGGCCTTGGCGTCGGTGACCTGCTTGGCGTTCAGGTCGGCGCCGAGCGAGGCGGCCAGGTCGGCGTAGCGCTTGATGGGCTCGGGCAGCGGCACCCGGGCGGTGGTGACGGCGACGCTGGGGGCGAGCGCGAGGATCTTGTCCTTGCTCTCGTCCGGGACGTACCAGAGGGCGTCCGGGTCGTACATGTGGGTGACCAGCAGGTCGGGGCGCAGGCCCGCGTACTTCTCGATGCCGAACTCGCCCCAGGCGTTGCCGACGATGGTGACCTTGTCGACGTCGAGGTTGCCGGCGGCCGGGTCGGGCTTGCCGTCGGGGAGCTTGGTCTCGCCGAAGACGCCGACGAGCTGCGGGCCGAGGCCGAAGTCGTGGAGGGCGGCGGCGGTGCCGGTGAAGGCGACGATCCGGCGGGGGGTGCTCTTCGCGGTGACGGTCTTCTTGCGGTCGTCGGTGAAGGACCAGGCCTTGCCGTCGGCGGCGGCGCCCTGGCCGTCGGCGCCCTTGGCATCCTTGGCGTCCTTGGACCCGCTGCCGCAGGCGGCGAGGGCGGCGCCGAGGCCGGTGACGCCGGCGGCGGCGAGCAGGGTGCGACGGGTGGGCCGCGGGGAACCGGCGATGGGCATGGCGGTGCCTTTGTTCGGTGGAGACGGTGGTGATGGTGGAGATAGTGGTGATGGTCGAGCGGTGAAAACGGTGGAGCGGTGGTGACGGTGGAGCGGTGGAGACGGTGGCGCAGGGTTCGGCACTGCCGACGACCCGTGATCAACCTTAGGTTAGCCTAACCATAGCCATTCGTCCCCGGTCCCCGGAGCCTCCCCACCATGCACGACGTCCCACCCCGCCCGGGCCCGCCCGCCGGCCCAGCGGGCCCACCCGGGCGGACCGGCAACCGCGCCCGCGCCCTCGGACTCCTCGGCGCGGTCGGCCTGCTGGCCGCCGTCCTGGTGCTCAGCATCGCCGTCGGCGCCAAGGCGCTCTCCCCCGCCGAGGTCTGGCACGGGCTCACCGACCCCGATTCGCCCGCCTACACCGTGGTCAACCGGATGCGGCTGCCACGCACCCTGCTGGGCCTGCTCGCCGGCACCGCCCTCGGGGTGGCCGGCGCCGTCATGCAGGCCGTCACCCGCAACCCGCTCGCCGACCCGGGCCTGCTGGGCATCAACGCGGGCGCCTCCGCCGCCATCGCCACCTCGATCGCCTTCCTCGGCGTCGGCGGGTTCACCGGCTACGTGTGGTTCGGCCTGGCCGGCGCCGCCGTCGTCGCCGTCCTGGTGTACGCGGTCGGCGGCGGCCGGCAGGCCACCCCGGCCCGGCTGGCGCTGGCCGGGGCCGCGCTGAACGCCGCGCTCTACTCCTACGTCAGCGCCGTGATGCTGCTCGACTCGGCCTCGCTGGACCGGATGCGGTTCTGGACGGTCGGCTCGCTGGCCGCCGCCACACCCGGCACCGTCGCCGCCGTGACGCCGTTCGTGCTGGCCGGCACCGCACTCGCGCTCGTCCTCGCCCGCCCGCTCAACGCACTGGCCATGGGCGACGATTCGGCCCTCGCGCTCGGCGCCCGGCCGGCCCGGATCCGGGCCGCCGCGATCGTCACCGTCACCCTGCTGTGCGGGGCCGCCACCGCCGCCTGCGGGCCGATCGTCTTCGTCGGCCTGACGGTGCCGCACCTGGTGCGCGCCCTCACCGGGCCCGACCTGCGGTGGATGCTGCCGTACTGCGCGGTCCTCGCGCCGCTGCTGCTGCTCGGCTCGGACGTGCTCGGCCGGGTGCTCGGCCGGCCCGGCGAACTCCAGGTCGGCATCGTCACCTCGGTGCTCGGCGGCGTCTTCTTCCTCCTCCTCGTCATCCGTCGGGGCACCCACCGGAAGGCGGCCCTGGCATGACCACCCTGACCACCCGGACCACCCATGCGCTGCACGCGTCCCGCACCCTGCGCACCCCCGGCGGCCTCTCCGTCCGCTACCGGCCCCGGGCCGTGCTGGCCGTCACCGCCTGCGTGCTCACCGCCCTCGCCCTCGCCGTGGTCACCCTCGGCAGCGGCGACTACCCGCTCGGTCCGGACGAGGTGATCCGCGCCCTCACCGGCGGCGGCGACCCGGCGGCCGACTTCATCGTCAACGAGCTGCGCCTGCCCCGGGTGGCGACCGCGCTGCTCACCGGCGGCGCGCTCGCCCTGTCCGGCGCCGTCCTCCAAGCCCTGGTCCGCAACCCGCTGGGCAGCCCCGACATCCTCGGCCTCACCCAGGGTGCGGCGACCGGCGCCCTGCTCGCCGTCACGGCCGGCGCGGGCAGCCTGGCGCTGGCGGGCGGCGCGGTCGTCGGCGGGGTCGGCGCCGGGGCGCTGATCTGGGCCCTCGCCCACCGCGGCGGCGTCGCCGGGCCCCGGCTGGTCCTGGTCGGCATCGGCGTCGCCGCCGTGCTCACCGGCGTCAACGGCTACCTGCTCACCCGGGTCAAGCTGATGGAGGCCGCCCGCGCCCTGCTCTGGCTCACCGGCAGCCTCGACGGGCGCGGCTGGGACGACGCCCTGCCGCTGCTCGTCCTGCTCGCCGTGCTGCTGCCCGTCGTCCTGCTCGCCTGCGGGCCCGGGCTGCGGATGCTGGAGATGGGGGACGACACGGCCCTCGGGCTCGGCGTGCCGGTGGCGCGGATCCGGCTGACCCTGCTGGCCGCCGCCGTGCTGCTCGCCTCGGTCGCGGCCGCGGCCGCCGGACCGGTCTCCTTCGTCGCGCTCACCGCGCCGCAGCTCGCCCGCCGGCTCACCCGCTCCCCCGGGCCGAACCTGCTCGCCTCGGTCGCCATGGGCGCCGCCCTGCTGGTCGCCGCCGACCTCGCCGCCCAGCACGCCTTCGGTGAACGCCAGCTGCCCGTCGGCGTGGTGACCGGCGTGCTCGGCGGCGGCTACCTGGTCTGGCTGCTCGCCACCCAGCGCCGGGCCGGCCGGCTGTGAGCCGGCGCCCCGTGCCCACCTCCCCGCGTCCCCACGGAAGAAACGACGACGTGACCTCCACACAGCAGGGCACCCCTGCCACCGCCCGCCTCACCGGCCGCGGCCTGACCCTCGGCTACGACCGGCGGACCATCGCCGAACACCTCGACATCGCCATCCCCGACCACTCGTTCACCGTGGTCATCGGCCCCAACGCCTGCGGCAAGTCCACCCTGCTGCGCGCCCTCGCCCGGGTGCTCAAGCCGGCCGCGGGCGCGGTCCTCCTCGACGGCCAGGACATCGCCGGCCTCCCCGCCCGTCAGGTCGCCCGCACCCTGGGGCTGCTCCCCCAGTCCTCGGTGGCCCCCGAGGGCATCACCGTCGCCGACCTGGTCGCCCGCGGCCGCTACCCGCACCAGGGGCTGCTGCGCCAGTGGTCGCGCGAGGACGAGCGGATCACCGAGGAGTCGATGGCCGCGACCGGTGTCGCCGAACTCGCCGACCGCCCGGTCGACGAGCTCTCCGGCGGCCAGCGCCAGCGCGTCTGGATCGCCATGGCGCTCGCCCAGCAGACCCCGCTGCTGCTCCTCGACGAGCCCACCACCTACCTCGACATCAGCCACCAGATCGAGGTGCTCGACCTCTGCGACCGGCTCCACCGCGAGCAGGGCCGCACCCTGGTGGCCGTCCTGCACGACCTCAACCAGGCCGCCCGCTACGCGACCCACCTCGTCGTCATGCGGGACGGCCGGATCGTGGCGGCCGGCGACCCGTCCGCCATCCTGACCGCCGAGCTGGTCGAGGACGTCTACCGCCTCCCCTGCCGGATCATCCCCGACCCCGAGACCGGCACCCCCCTTGTCATCCCCGCCGCCCCCAACCGCGGAGCCGTCCCGGCCCGGCCGTGACCGTCAGGGTCAGGGCCGGGCCGGGACAAGCCGGCGGGCCGGTGCTGCCGGGGGCTCAGCCCTGCGCGCTCGGCGCGGTGGCGTCCGGCCGGTCGGTGTTCCGCTGGGCGCCGCCCTGCTGGTCGGCGTTCGGCTTGTCGCCGTTGGGCTTGTCCGCGTTGGGCTTGTCGGCGTTGGGCTTGTCAGAGTTCGGCTTGTCGGGGTTCGGCTTGTCGGTGCCGCGCGGGGTGTTGTTCCGCGGGTTGTTGCTCGGCTGGTTGCTCGGCGAGCCCGAGGCGCTGCCCGTGCCGGTGCCGCTGGGGCCCGGGTCGGGCTTGCGGACCGGGTCGGGGATGTCCGCCATCGGCAGGGACTTCTTGGGCGTGCCGCGCAGGGCCTGGTTCATGGCGTCCCGCCAGATCGGGCCGGGGCCGTCGGCGCCGAACACCTCGTCGCGGCGCTTGCCGTTGATGACGATGTTGCGCATCTCGACGCCGCCGGCCGGGCCGCCGAGCCAGACCGAGGTGGCGAGCTGCGGGGTGTAGCCGCTGAACCAGGCCGCCCGCTTCTTGTCGCTGGTGCCGGTCTTGCCGGCGATCTGCCGGTCGCCCTCCAGGCTGAGCGCCGAGCCGGTGCCGCCGCTCTCGGTCACACCGTTCAGGATCGTGTTCAGCGCCCGGGCGGTGTCCTCGGAGAACACCTTCTCGCAGTGCCCGGCCGGCGCGGGGACGTCCTTGCCGTCCAGGGTGGTGATCTTCGCGACGGCGAGCGGGGCGCAGTAGGTGCCCTGGGCGGCGAAGGTCGCGTAGACGTTCGCCATGCTCAGCGGGCTGACCTCCTCGACGCCGAGGCCCATCGCGGGGACCTCCTCCAGCGGCTTGCCGCTCGCCTTGGCGGTGATGCCGAGCTTGTTGGCCATCTGCTTGACCGAGCAGAGGCCGATCTCCTGCTCCATCTGCACGAAGTAGGTGTTGACCGAGAGGGCCATCGCCTCCTTCAGCTGGTACGGGCCCTTCTCGTTCGCCGACTCGTTGGGCACCACCGCCTTCGGCCGGGCGTCGTTCTTCCAGGTGCCTTCGCAGGTCTTCATCGTCGGGTACTCGAGCTTGTTCGGGGACGAGTACTCCTGGGTCGTCGACAGGCCCGCCTCCAGGGCGGCGGCCACGACCACCGGCTTGAAGGTCGAGCCGGGCTGGAAGCCGTTGCCGCCGCCCATCACCGCGTCCACGTTCAGGTTGACGACGGTCTGGTTCTTCGCCGTCTCCAGGCCGTACGGGCGGGTCTGCGCCATCGCGAGGATCTTGCCGGTGCCCGGCTCGATCATGGTGGCGGCCGCCGAGACGCTGTCGGTGACCCGGACGTTGGAGCTCACCGCGTTCTGCGCGGCGGCCTGCTTGTCCGGGTCGAGGGTGGTGTGGATGTTCAGGCCGCCCTGGTCCCAGAACTTCTTCCGGTCGGCGGCGCTCTTCCCGAAGATCGGGTCCTGCTTGACCACGTGCCGCACGTAGTCGCAGAAGAAGCCCATGCCCGCCTCGGCGGTGATGCAGCCGCTGCGCGCGGGGCTGAACTTCAGACCCAGCGGGGCGGCCTTGGCCTCCTTCCCCTGCTCCTCGGTGATGTGCTTGTTCTCGACCATCTTGTCGATCACCACGTCGCGGCGGTTCTGCGCGGCCTGCGGGTGCAGCTTCGGGTCGTACTGCGAGGGGTTCTGCACCAGGCCGGCCAGGGTGGCGGCCTCGGCGACGGTGAGGTCCTTGTTGCTCTTGCTGAAGTAGCGCTGGGAGGCGGCCTCCACGCCGTAGGCGGCGTTGCCGAAGTAGGTGATGTTCAGGTAGTTGGTGAGGATCTGGTCCTTGGTCAGGTCCTCCTCCAGCTTGATCGCGACCTTCAGCTCCTGGATCTTGCGGCCCAGGGTCTTGCGCTGCGCCTCCTGGACGGCCGCCTTGTCGTCGCCGGCCTTCTCCACGTTGACGTTCTTCACGTACTGCTGGGTCAGCGTCGACGCGCCCTGGGAGGTCGTGCCGCTCTCCGCGTTCTTGCTGATCGCGCGGAGCACGCCCTTGAGGTCGACGGCGCCGTGCTCGTAGAACCGGGCGTCCTCGATGTCCACCTGCGCCTGCCGCATGAACGGCGACATCTGGTCGACGGCTATGACGGTGCGGTCGCGCTCGTAGACCTTGGCGATCAGCCCGCCCTTGGCGTCGTAGATCTGGGTGGCCTGGGTGAGCGGCGGCGTCTTGAAGTCGTCCGGAATCTCGTCGAACCCCTCCGCCGTGTCCTTCGCGGTCAGCCCGATCCCCCCGGCGGCGGGCAGCGCGAGACCCGCCAGCAGCACCCCGGACACCACACTGACGCCCAGGAAGGTCGCACCGTGGCCGGCCAGCCGCAGCGCCGACTTCCGAGCAGGGCGAGGCTCATCGCTGTCGGACGCGTTCCAAATCGGAGGGAGGTTCGATTCCATACCCCTTAGATGCCGTCAGCAGCCAAAACGTTGCGCACACGCGCGAATTTCCTCCACCAATCCGCCCCGACCCCCCGTATCCCACCCCGCACCCGCCCGAACGGGCACCCCACCTGCCCTTTCGGGCCCGCCCGGGTCAGTGGCGGTGGTGGTTGTCGGGTTGGGCGGGGTCGCCGGGGTGTTCGAGGCCGGGGACGAGGGTGAGGCGGGTGGCGCGGGCGTGGTCGAGCCAGCGGACGAAGGCGGCGCGGCGGGTGGCCTCGTGGATGGGGGTGGTGGGGTCGGGGTGGGTGGCGGGTGCGGGCGGGGGTGAGGGGAGGCGGGTGGCCGTCCAGAGGCCGGCGGTGACCGGGGTGCCGGGTGGGGCGGTATGGAGGGCGGCGGCGAGGGCGAGCGGGAGGGTGTCGGGGGCGGCGTCGAAGGTGCTGCCGTCGGGGAGGGTGAGGCGCCAGTGCTCCGATGAAGGGGCTCCGGAGGTCATGGCGCGGTGGTGGGCGAGCTCGGCGGAGGGTGCGGTGACGGTGGCCGTGACGTCGGCGTAGACGGCACGGACGGCCGGGCTGCCCTCGTAGGCGGCGGCGGTGATGGAGCCGAGTTCGACGGCGGCTTGTTGGTCCAGGTGGGCAGGGACGGAGGAGACGGCAAGACCGCGTTCGGCGGCGACGGCTTCGCAGAGGGCCTCGGTGAGCAGCACCTGCGCGACCCAGCGGGCGAGCTGGCGGTCCTCGCCGCTGCCGGGGCGCGGGAGGGCGGCGGCGCGGGGGCCGGTGCGGAGGGCGGCGAGGCGGCGGTCGAGGGCGGTGCGTGGGAGCGGGCGGCCGTCGAGGAGGCCGAGGATCGGGGCGTCGGCGGGTGCGGGCGCGGTCACGGCTCGATCACCACCGCGACGGTGGGGGCGTACTGGCAGCGGCCGAACCACATCACCTTGGCGAGGGCCCAGTAGGCGCCGGGGTCCATGGTTTCGGGGGCGGTGAGGGTGAAGTCCTCGATGGAGGTGGCACCGGCGGGGACGGTGAAGCCGCGGACGGGGGCGGGCACCGCCTCCCAGGTGCCCCAGGGGGAGACGAGTTGCAGTTCGCCGCGGATCTCGCCGCGGGTGCGGTTGGTCAGGCGGAGGGACAGGGCATTGCGCGAGCCCGGGGAGAGGCGGACGGTATCGGTGAGCGAGACGACGCTGAGGCCGGTGTCCCGGCCCTCGGCGGACTTGGTGCCCTGGGCGGCCGTCCAGTCCGCGGGGGCCTCGCCGGGGACGGGCAGCAGATCGGGCAGTTCGCCGACGGCGATGGTGACCACGTCCTCGACGGCCTGCCCGTCGTGGGTGAGCCGGACGGCGGCGAAATACAGGCCGGGCGCGGCGTCGGCGGGCGGGGTGAGGGTGACCGGGAAGCGGAGGTGCCCGGCGGCGGGGAGGCGGTAGGGGCGGGCGGTGAGGTCGGCCGTCCAGCCCTCGGGCGGGAGGACGACGGCCGTGCCCTCCACCGCCGCGTCCTGGAGCTGGGAGGAGAGGGCGACGGAGAAGGTGACCGCCTCCCCCGCCGTTCGCAGCAGGCCGGGTGAGGCGCCGACCGAGACGGGCAGGTAGCCGAGCGGCGCCGGGCCCCGGTTGTGCAGCCAGTAGCGGGCGTGGACGGGCTGGGCGGCTTCGGCGGTCGGGCCGAGGGAGGAGTCGCCGGCGGGGGCGGCGGTCAGGCTCGGCCGGGCGAGCAGGGTGGTGATCTGCGATCCGGTGAGGGTGAGTTCGCCGGAGACCGGGCCGGTCGGGCGTTCGAGGAGGTCGGCGTGGTGCAGGTCGGTCAGGCCGAGCGCGCCGCCGAGGGTGGCGGTGGCGCCGAGACCGGTGGACTCGACCAGGCGGACGGTGAGTCGATCAGCCGACGACCCGGCGGCGGAGCCGTGCGCGATCGGGTTCCCGGCCGGCTTGAGCGCGCCGAGCAGGACCCGGCGTTCGGGCGAGACCCGCAGCCAGGAGAGCGTGGCGGGCAGCGGGCCGCCCTGCCCGCCGGGGGTGAGCCGGGCGTACAGCGGGTGGGTGAACTCCTGGCCTTGGGCGGGGAGTTCCTGGGCCCGCCAGTCGCCCGGGCCGCCGACCAGGGCGTAGTGGAACTCGTGGGTCCAGTGCTGGAGTTGGAAGGAGGCGCCGTCGGGCAGGGTGCGCCGGGGCGGGTCGATCCAGACGCCGGACGGCCAGCCGGTGCAGGAGCGCATCAGCGACAGGTGCAGCGCGCCGGTGGCGTCGACGGCGAAGCCGGGGAGGCCGTAGGTCAGCAACGCCACGGTGTGGTCGGCGAGGTGTTCCAAGGAGGGGGTCCCCGGGCAGACGGCGGTGATCCGGGCGTCGGCGAGGTCGGCGGTGAGGGCAGCCGGGTCGGTGACGACGAGGGCCGGCAGCGCGCGCAGGTCGCGCAGGTCCGCGCCGGGCCGCCAGACCTCGGCGAGTGGGGTGCGGGCGGGCACCCAGACGGCGCCGTGCTCCTTGAGCGCGGCCGCGTACTCCTCCCCCGTACTCGACAGCAACTCCCGGGCAGCGGAGTTCACTTCGGGCCCGCCGACGACGATCCGGACGTCCGGGAGGTTGGAGTCGACGTCCAGCCAGCCGTACCGGGCCCAGTCGGCGCCCGAGGTGGTGGCGGTGACCCCGACCCGGGCCAGCGCGACCACCAACTCCCGTGCTTCGGAGGCCGATTCGATGGAGGGCACGACCACCTCGGCGACGCCGATGGCGCGTTCGCCGAGCGGCGCGCCGGTGGCCGGGTCGGTGAGGGCGACGCGGGCGGTGGAGCCGAGGCCGAACCAGGTGTTGGCGGGGTTGTCGAGGGTCCACGGGGCCTCGGCGGAGTCGACGTCGGGCATCGCGAAGCCGCGGCCGACGACCGCGCCCGCGACCTCGCTGACCGGCAGCGCGCCGGGCAGGTCGACGGGGAAGCGCAGTCGCAGCAGCCGGTCGGCGCCCGCGTAGTCGACCACCCTGGTCCGGCAGTCGACCCGGTCGAGGCCGCGCCACAGGGTGACGGTCTGCTCGTAGCGCAGGCCGTCGACCGTGCCCGTGACGACCAGCCGTTCGCCGAGCGGGCCGGTCTCCCGGCGGACCTCGGCCGGGTGCTCGCCGGAGCCGGTGACCGGGCCCTTGGGGACGAGGTGCCAGGGGCCCTCGCCGAAGTCGGGGTGCTGCGGGTACTCCTCGTAGACCCGCAGTTCGTTGCCGAGCCGGCCGTCGGCGATCAACTCCCGGTCGTGCCGCAGGTCGTGGACGGAGGAGAGGGCGCCGCCGTGCGCCGGGTCGGCGGTGACCCGGTACCGGGCGTTGGCGATGGTGTGCCCCTCGGCAAGGGACCACCCCTCCGACGAGGCGCCCGGCAGCAGCCGCCAGGTCCGCCAGCCGAGCGCGGGGACGTCGGAGGCCAGGAACCGCAGCGTGCCCCGGCCGACGGCGCTCGGCACCTCCGCGCCGGTGTCGTCGAGCACCCGCGCGCCGTCCCGCCACCGCTCCGGCAGTGGGACGGTGACCAGGTCGGTGCGGTCGAAGGAGAGGGTGTTGGTGACGACGAGGGCGGTGTCCGAGGCGGCCGTGGCGATCCGGCCCGCCAGCGCGTCGAGCGACCGGTCGCGGACCTCGGCCGCCAGGTCGTGCGCCTCCCGCCAGCCGCCGAGCAGGTCGAGGTAGACCTGGTCGGACTCGGAGCCGGTGATGGCGTCGTGGTGGGCCCCGTAGGCGAGTTGGCGCCAGACCTTGTCGAGCGCCGCCGCCGGGTAGCGGCCCAGGCCCTGCGCGGTGGCGAGCGCGGCGAGCTTCTCCGCGTCCACCGCCGCGACCTCGGCGGCGCGTTGGGCCTGCTTGGTGTCGATGTAGGAGACGTCCTTGCCGGTGTAGACCGGGTTCATGTCGCGGCTCTGCGGGCTGGGCCGGCGGCCGGTCGCCGCCAGTTCGGCGCGGACGGCGTCCAGGAAGTCGCGCGGGGTGGCGCAGACGAACCTCGGCCACACGTAGCGGGACGCCCAGGAGCGGTGGATCTCGGTGACCCACTTGTTGGGCGGGGTGTAGTCGGTGCCGACCGGCAGCAGCAGGTTCTTCGTCGCGCCGACCGGCTTGAGCTTCGCGTACAGGTCATAGACGGCCCGTTCGGCGGTGGCGAGGTCGGCGGAGGAGTCCATCCACCAGCCGGCCGAGTAGTGGTGCGGCATGTAGTGGGTGAGCACGCCGTCGCCGCTCGGCGCGATCCACTCGAACTCGCTCGGGAACTGCATGACCCGGGCGTCGTCCTTGGCCTCCCGGAAGTTCTTCTGGATCGGCCCCCACTGGTGGAACGGGCCGCGCGCCCAGGCGCTGCCGGTGAGCCCGGCGGCGGCGAGGTGGCCGGGGAACTGCGGGTCGTGCCCGAACACGTCCAGTTGCCAAGCGGTTTGCGGGTCGCCGCCGAGGATGTCGCGCTGGTAGCCGATGCCGTAGACGAGGTTGCGGATGGTCGTCTCGGCGCCGGTGAGGTTGGTGTTGGGCTCGTTGTAGGTGCCGCCGACGAGCTCCACCTGCCCGCGCTCCAGCAGCCGCCGCAGCGCCTCGCGGCGTTCCGGGTGCTGGTCGAAGTAGGGCTTCAGGTAGTCGACTTCGGCGAGCACGAACTTGTAGACCGGGTCGCGCAGGGCGAGGTCGAGGTGCGCGTCGACGAGGGCGAAGCCGTTGCGCTCCCAGAGCGGCCGGGTGGTGGCGTCGGCGGAGAGCAGCTCCCACGGGGAGGTGTAGGCGGCCTGGGTGTTCCACCAGACCGGGTCGTAGTGGAAGTGCGAGACCAGGAACATCGTCCAGCCGGGTTCGGCGACTTCGACGACGCCCTCGGCGGTCGCGCCGCCGGCCTCGACCCGGACGGGCAGCCGGGTGCCGGGCGGCGCGTCGCCGGTGAGCTCCAGCGGGACTTCGACCGGCCCCGTGCCGGTCGCCTCGCCGCGCACGCCGGGGCCGGTGACGGCGATCCGGGTGGCCGGGCCGTGGACCGTCACCCGCAGCAGCTGGCGCGGGGCGTCCTCGGGGCCGGTGAAGAGGTCTGTGCTCTCGACGGCGGTGATGGTGACCGACACGGGGTGCTCCTTTCACTGATGACGTGGCGGGCGCTACGCGCCCCAGGCCTCGAACTCGTAGACGCGGGCGGCGGGGTCGGTGTTCTGGGCGGGCTTGGTGACGACCAGGCGGACGTAGCGGGCGGTGGTGGTCACCGGGTGGGTGGTGGTGCCGGCGGTGTTGCCGGTGACGGTGGTGACGGTGGTCCACGGGTCGGTGTCGGCCGAGCGGACCTGGATCGTGAAGTCGCGGGTGTTGTAGGTGGCGCTCTCGCCGCCCGCCTGGGCGTGCTTGACCACGAACTTCGACAGCGGCTTCGCCGAACCGAGGTCCACCTCAAGCCACTTGGCGCTGGTCAGCGTGCACCACTTGTCGCCGTTGCCGCCGTTGACCGTCCCGTTGACGGCCTTGGCCGGGCCCTCGTTGGTGTTGCACTGGCCGGAGGCGGTGGCGGGGCGGTTGAGCGCGAGGTTGCCGCCGGTGGGCGGGGTGCCGGTCCAGGAGACGGTGGTGGCGGCGGTGGTGGAGCGGCCGTACTCGGTGGAGACGGCCTCGACCTCGACGGTCGTGCTCGCCTCGCCGCCCACCCGGTCCAGCCGGTTGACGTAGTAGGCGTCGGACGGGGTGGCGCCCAGGTAGGTCCGGGTTCCGTCGGCGTTGCGCCGGTACAGCTCGTAGTGGTGCACGCTGCCGCTCGGCGACGGCGTCCAGGAGAGCCGGAGCGACTGGCTGGCGCCCGCGACCACGTCGCTCGCGCCCAGCACGGTCAGTCCGGACGGCGCGGCGGGTGCGTCCACCGCGCCGTCGTAGACCGCGAGTTGGCCGATCCGCAGGTCGTAGGAGGCGCCGCCGCCGGTGGTCTGGAGGCCGAGCTGGGCGATGGTGCGCCCGGCGTAGGCGGACAGGTCGAGGGTCTTGCGTTCCCAGCCGGTGCCGGTGGTGGCGCCCAGGTCGAGGGTGGTGAAGGTGGTCGGCGCGTCGGTGAAGGAGACGGCGGCCTTGAGCCCGGTGGCGCCGGCGGCCGGGGTCTTGAGCACCACGGAGAGCTTGCTTTCGGCGGCGACCGGCAGCTTCGTCTGGTACAGGCGCAGGGTGTTGACGGCGTTCGGGGTGCCGGTGAGCCGCAGCGAGGAGCCGCCCTCGTAGGCGTCGGTGAAGTCGACGGACGGGGTGATCTTGCTGCCCGTGGAGCTCACCAGCCAGTGGTAGGTGGGCGGGACGTCCTGGAGCGAGAGGTTGTTCCAGCCGCCGGTGGCGACCCGGGTGCCGGCCGCGTTGTAGAAGTCGCCCTCGCCGGCCGAGAAGTTGGTGACGAAGGGCTTGGCGGTGACCGGGGTGGACTCGGCGACGTAGCTGGCCAGGCCCTTCCAGCTCGACGAGGTCGAGGTGTTCGACGGGTCGTTGTTGGCGCCGACCCAGTAGCGGGCGTCCTTGGCGAGGTAGTCGGCGCGGTCGGTGGCGGACTTCCAGGTCCACTCGGGGCGGTAGAGGCCGAGCGAGGTGGTGTGCGGCTTGCCGGCCGGGAACAGCGCGTTCCAGTCGACGCCGGTGTTGTAGCCGTTGGCCTCGGTGTCGATGCCGGAGTAGAGCTCGTACTCGCCCCGGCCGAGGCCGCGGGCCAGGGTGCGGGACGAATCCAGGCCGCCGGCCGACCAGTTGAAGTTGAGAAACATCGAGTCCGAGGTGCGCTTGGCGCCCTCCTGGAGGAAGGCGTCGTTGGCGGAGGTCAGCGCGTTCTGCCAACTGACCGGGCCGGACTCGGTCATGGCGTCGTACCACATGAACTCGGTGCCGCTCTGCGCCTTGGTGTACTGCATGAGGTTGCGGACCTCGGTGGCGAGGGCGGTGTCGCCGCCGCCGGTCTCCTGGTTGATGAACCAGCCGTCGAAGCCGTAGTACTGGGCGGCCTGGGCGAGCTTGTCGGCGACGGGGTAGCGGCCGCCGGACTTCTGGACGAAGTCGCGGACCCACTGAAGCTGTCCGCCGTACGCGGCCGGCGGGAAGAAGACGGTGCCGTAGACCTTGACGCCGTTGCGGTGGGCGGCGTCGATCACGGTCGGGTTGGGGGCGAGGATCAGGCCCTCGCCCGCTGAACCGCCCCAGAACACCAGCTTGTCGACGTACTGCCAGTACTGGAAGGCGTAGTAGTTGGGGTCGGCGGAGCCCTGGGAGGGGTTGTTGGAGGTGGGGCCGAAGGAGACCAGCGAGGCGATCTTTCCCTCCCCGGCCCGGGCGTTGGGGTTGGCCTTGAGCGCCGGGTCGCCGGTGCGCGGCTGGAGCGGGACCCGGGAGCGGTTGAACCGGGCGTCGGGGTCGGTGGCCGGGTCCCAGGTCAGGATGGTGTTCGGGTACCAGTAGGAGGCGTAGGGCTGGGTGCCGGTGGCGGCGCTCGTCGCGGCGGGGGCCGCCGGGGACGGGGCGGCGGGGGTCGGCGCGGCCTGGGCGGCCGTCGGGGAGGTGCCCAGGACGGCCGCGCCGAGGACGGCGCTCAGCAGCAGGGGTATCCGTCGTCGTGACATGCGGTGGCTCCGATCGCGCGAGAGTGCGGAGGAGGGTGGGGGCGGACCCGCCCGGGCTAGGTCCTGGGGCGGGTCCGGGGTGCATGCGTGCGGGGTGGTGCCGGTGGGGCGCCGGGGTAGCGCCGGGTGCGGTGCTCGACCGCAGGCCGGGCCCGCGACGGTGGTGCGGCGAGCGGGGGTCGCTCGGCGCAGCGAGGCTAAACCGGTTCAGAGGTGCTGTCAACGGTGCCGGCGAAGGCCACTCCGGACGGTGAACCGGCCGCGGCACCGGGCGCCGGGGCCGCCGCGGACGGCGGCGAGGTGGACTCGCGCACGGTCAGCCGGGGCGTGGGCATCTGCAGGTCCCGCTCGGGCCCGGCCTCGTCGATCACCGCGAGCAGGCTGCGCGCGACCTGCTCGCCGAGCGCGAAGGTGTCCCGGCTGAGCGCGGTCAGCGGCGGGTGGACGATCCGGGCGAGCACCGAGTCGTCGAAGGAGACGATGGACAGCTCGCCGGGCACCGGGACGCCCATCTCCCCGGCCACCCCGAGGCCGGCCACCGCCATCACGTCGCTGTCGTAGACGATCGCGGTGGGCCGCCGGGCCCGGGAGAGCAGGGTGCGGGTGGCGGCCGCGCCCTCGGCGTCGCTGAAGTCGGTCGGCACCGAGACCGCCTCCTCCAGCCCGAGCCGGCGGGAGGCGTCGCGCAGCGCGCGGATCCGCCGCTGGGTGTGCTGGAAGTGCGGGAGTCCGGCCAGGTGGGCGATCCGCCGGTGCCCGATGGCGGCCAGGTAGTCGACGATGGAGAGCATCGCCTCGCGGTCGTCGGCCCAGATCCGCAGCGGTCCGGTGCCCTTGCCGGGGCCGCCCAGGACGACGGCGGGCAGGCCGAGTTCGTCGAGCACGTCGAGCCGCGGGTCGCGCAGCTGGAGGTCGACCACGATGAAGCCGTCGACCCGGTGCTCGGAGGTCCACCGCCGGTAGACCTCGATCTCGGCGGCGGTGTCCTCGACCACCATCAGGTGGAGGGCGACGGAGCGGGCCGAGAGCACGCCCTGGAGGCCGGAGAGCAGCTGGCTGAAGAACGGCTCGACGCCGATGGTGCGGGCCGGCCGGGCGATCACCAGCCCGACGGCGTCGGCCTTGGCGCCGCCGAGGGCGCGGGCGGCGCTGTGCGGCCGCCAGTTCATCTCCTCGGCGACCCGCAGGATCCGGGCCCTGGTCGCCTCGCTCACCCCGGGGCGTCCGTTGAGCGCGAAGGACACCGCGCCCTTGGAGACACCGGCCTGGCGGGCGATGTCGGCGATGGTCGGTCTGCCCACAGGTTCCGACTCCTCTCTTGACAGCCAAGTTTAGGCGGGAGCATAGTCCCTGCCAGAGCTAGACCGGTTTAGTAAGACAGGTTCTGAAAGCCGGCGCAATCCCGAACGATCCCCACCCACCCCTCAGGATCGGGAGAACCCTCATGCGAAGAATCCCGGCGGCAGTGATGACGGCGGCGCTCGCCGCCACCGTGCTCACCGGCTGCGGACTCGGCTCCGACGGCGCGAGCGGCGACGGCGCGGCGAGCGCCGCCGCCACCGGCGAGGTCAAGGGCAAGGTCTCGCTCCAGACCTGGGCGCTGAAGCCGAAGTTCACCGAGTACGTGCAGGGCGTGCTCGACGGCTTCAAGCAGAAGTACCCCGGCGTCGAGGTCGAGTGGCTGGACCAGCCCGGCGACGGCTACTCCGCCAAGGTGCTCAGCCAGGCCGCCGCCGGCACCCTGCCCGACGTGGTCAACCTCCCGCCGGACTTCGCCCTCCCGCTGGCCAAGCAGAACCTCCTGCTCGACATCGCCAAGGCCGACCCGAAGCTCGCCGACGAGTACGTGGCCGGCGGCGTCGACGCCTACCGGTTCGCCGGCCAGGACGGCACCTTCGGCTACCCGTGGTACCTGAACACCGACGTCAACTACTGGAACTCCGAGCTGCTGGGCAAGAACGGCCTGGACCCGAAGAAGCTCCCCACCACCCTGGACGAACTCATCACCCAGGCCCGGGTCTACAAGGAGAAGGCCGGCGGCTCCGGCTACCTGATGAGCCGCAAGCCCGGCCTCGGCGACCTCGCCAACGCCGGGGTCAAGCTGATGAGCGACGACGGCAAGTCGTTCACCTTCAACACCCCCGAGGCCGCCGCGCTGCTCGACAAGTACCGCGCCGCGTTCAAGGACGGACTGCTGCCGAACGACATCCTCACCAACACCTACGCCGGCAACTCCAAGCTGCTCAACGCGGGCACGGCGGCCTGGACCACCGGCGGCGGCAACTTCATCACCAGCCTCGCCACCGACAACCCCACCCTCGCCCCGAAGATCGTCCCCTCCCCCGCGATGGGCACCCCGCCGCTGTACGTGCAGGGCCTGTCCGTCCCGAAGGCGACCAAGAACCCGGCCGCCGCGGTGGCCCTGGCCCGCTGGGTCACCAGCCCGGAGAACCAGGCCAAGCTCTCCCAGCTGACCAGCGTCTTCCCGTCCACCAAGGCCTCGGCGAACGACCCGCAGTTCAGCAAGAGCGACGGCACCAACGCCGGCGACGCCAAGGTGATCGCCTTCGGCTCGCTGGCCAAGGCCAGGATCCTGCAGCCGGTCCAGGTGGACGACGCGATGAGCACCGTCGTCAACCAGCAGATCGCGCTGGCGATCAGCGGCGACGCCACCTCCAAGCAGGCCCTGGACACCGCCGTCGAGCGCTGCAACCAGCTGCTGAAGGGCTGACCGGCCCACCGGCGGAGCGGCGGCCCCGCCCCCCACGGTCCCGCCCCCCACGGAGCCGCCGCCCGCCGGGCACCACCACCGCTCGCCCCCAGGAAAGGCACGGTATGACCCACCGGCGCTGGTTCACCCCCTGGCTGCTCGCCGGGCCCGCGATCCTCTGGCTGGCCGTCTTCAACCTCTGGCCGGCGCTCAACACGGTGATCCTCTCCTTCACCAACGCCAAACCCCTGGGCGGCGGACGCTTCACCGGCCTCGCCAACTACCAAAGGGCCTTCGACGACGAGCAGTTGGCCGATGCCCTACTCAACTCGATCGTCTACCTGCTGATCTGCCTGCCGCTGCTGACCCTGCTGCCGCTGCTGCTCGCCCTGCTCGTCCAGCGCAAGCTGCCCGGCATCACCTTCTTCCGCACCGCCTTCTACACCCCGGTCGTCGCCTCCGCCGTCGTGGTGGCGCTGATCTGGGGCTGGGTGCTGGACGACCGCGGCCTGGTCAACGGGGTGCTCCGGCAGACCGGACTGGCCGACTCGCCGGTCCCCTTCCTCACCGACCGCTGGCTGCTGCTGTTCAGCGCGATCGCCCTGACCACCTGGAAGGGCCTCGGCTACTACATGGTGATCTACCTGTCCGCGCTCGCCAACGTCGGCCCCGAGCTGCACGAGGCCGCCGCCGTCGACGGCGCGGGCCCGGTCCGCCGGTTCTGGCACGTCACCCTGCCCGGGGTGCGGCCCACCATGCTGCTGGTCTCGGTGCTGATCTCGGTCTCCTCGCTGCGGGTCTTCTCCGAGCTGTACGTGCTCTCCAACGGGCAGGGCGGCCCCGGCGGCCGGGACATGTCGGTGGTGATGCTGATCCAGATGTACAGCCGCGGCTTCACCGGCCACCTCGGCTACGCCTCCGCGCTCAGCCTGCTGCTCTTCCTGATCACCCTCGGCCCGATGCTGCTGCTGACGCGCCTCAACCGGAAGGCGGCCTGACCCGTGACCCGCACCGCCGCCACCGCCGGCCGGACCCGTAGCGCCGGCGCCGCCCGGACCCGCGCCATCGGCGCCACCGCCACCCGCTACCTGCTGCTGCTCCTGGTCCTGCTGCTGGTCATCGGCCCCTTCCTCTGGCAGCTGTCCACCTCGCTCAAGGGCCCCGCCGAGGACGTCTACACCGCCGCCCCGCGCTTCCTGCCCGAGGACCTCACCTTCGCCAACTACGCGAAGGTCGCCGACACCATCCCGGTCTGGACGTACGCCGCGAACTCGCTGATCGTCGCCGCCATCGCGATCTTCGGCAACGTGGCCGGCTGCACCCTGGCCGGCTACGCGCTCGCCCGGCTGCGCTTCCGCGGCGCCCGGCTGGTCCTCGGCCTGTTCCTGGCCACCCTGATCCTGCCCGGTGAGGCCACCGTCGTCTCCCAGTACGTCACCGTGCGCGGCCTGGGCCTGGCCGACACCCTGACCGGGGTGGCGCTGCCCGGCGCGATCGCGATGCTGAACGTGCTGCTGATGCGCACCGCCTTCGCCGCCGTGCCGCCCGAGCTGGACCAGGCGGCGCTGGTGGACGGCGCCAACGTCTGGCAGCGGCTGTGGCACGTGGGCCTGCCGAACGTGCGCGGCATGCTCAGCGTGATCGTCATCTTCACCTTCATCGGCGCCTGGGACGACTTCCTGTGGCCGCTGATCGTGCTCAACGACCCGCAGAAGTACACGCTGACCGTCGGTCTGCAGTACCTGAACGGCACCTTCAGCGCCAACCCGCGGCTGATCGCGGCCGGCACCATGATCGCCTTCCTGCCGATCGTGCTGGTGTTCGCGGTCTGCCAGCGGTTCTTCTTCAAGGGCGTCGAGGAGGGCGCCGTCAAGGGTTGACCGTGCCGCCGCGTGCCGCCCCCGTTCCCATCGAGGAAGCCACCGAGGAAGCCCACCGAACATGACCACCGCCCCGCGCTTCGGCGTCAACTACACGCCCACCTCCGGCTGGTTCCACCACTGGCTCGACTTCGACCTCGACGCCGTCCGCGCCGACCTCGACTCGATCGCCGCGCTCGGCCTCGACCACGTCCGGGTCTTCCCGCTCTGGCCGCTGTTCCAGCCCAACCGCACGCTGATCCGCCCACGCGCCGTCGAACAGCTCGTCGCGCTGGTGGACGCGGCCGGCGAGCGCGGGCTGGACGTCGCGGTGGACGGCCTCCAGGGCCACCTGTCCAGCTTCGACTTCGAGCCCGCGTGGCTGAAGACCTGGCACCGCCGGAACATGTTCACCGACCCGGACGTGGTCGACGGCCAGGCCGCCTACCTGCACACCCTCGCCGCCGCGCTGGCCGAGCGGCCCAACTTCCTGGGCATGACGGTCGGCAACGAGGTCAACCAGTTCTCCGGCGAGCCGCACCCCGACCCGGACCGGGCCGCCCCCGAGCAGATCGACGCCTGGCTGCGCCGGATGGTCGACGCCTGCGAGCGCGGCGCGCCCGGCCGGCTGCACCTGCACGCCTCCTACGACGCCGCCTGGTACCTGGACGAGCACCCGTTCACGCCCTGGCACTCGGCCCGGATCGGCGCGGTGACCGCCGTGCACTCCTGGGTGTTCAACGGCACCGCGCAGCGCTACGGCGCCCGCTCCACCGCCGCCGACCAGCACGCCGCCTACCTGGTCGAGCTCTCCAAGGCCTGGGCGGCGGACCCGCACCGCCCGGTCTGGCTCCAGGAGGTCGGCGCACCGGCCCCGCACATCACCGCCGAGGACGCCGCCCGGTTCACCGGCGCCACCGTGGCCGCCGTGCTGGACTGCCCGGACCTGTGGGGCGTCACCTGGTGGTGCTCGCACGACGTGGACCGTTCGCTGGCCGACTTCCCGGAGCTGGAGTACAGCCTCGGCCTGCTCACCACCGACCGCCGGGTCAAGCCCGCCGGGGCCCGGCTGGCCGCCGCCGTGGCCGAGCTGCGCGCCCACCGCCGGGTGCCGCCCGCGCCGC